>CAYOIN010000014.1:0-25718 GCA_964404095.1 uncultured Gammaproteobacteria bacterium
TTGCAAAGCATAACTCGCCAAGCGACTGTTGGTTTATTGTAAGTAACAAGGTCTATAACGTCACGAGTTTTATTAATAGCCACCCGGGCGGAGCAATGAGAATTACCTCCAACTGTGGAAAAGATGCCACGCAGGCATACCAGACACAAGGAGGAAAGGGTTCACACTCAAGCAAGGCAACCGCGATGCTTGGATCCTTTTTTATTGGCGATCTGAATGCAGAGGTTAAGAGTCCTTCGACCGTAACACAGCCTGCATCAGGATCGCAGCAAGCACCGCAATCATACGATGATTCGGAGAAAAACGAAGATGAATAAGCTATACCTCATTAGTAAAAACGTACATCGATTGTTCATGTTCTTTACCATCATTCTTACGATGGTCATGAGTGTGACCGGTACAGTTCTGAAGTTTCCAGAGATGCAGAATGCAGTTCTCGAAGTTGGTCTCATGCGATTCATTCATAATTCGATCAGTCCATTTTTCTCATTGTGTCTCTTTGTAATGATTGTGACCGGGTTGGTAATGTACCTTGTTCCGCTCCTGAGAAGAAAAACACAAACGTCACAGCAATAATCTCATTCACCCCCATCTACCGGACTTTGCTATACTGAATCCGAAATGTTTAACAAGCCTTGGCTGAACGCCGTCAGCGCATCTGGATATATTGCGGTACTTGTCTGGATCATGATGAACATCGAACGCGTTTCTAAGCAACATCAGAACCAGTATTTTCTTCCGGTGATCTTTATCTCAATATTCACGCTATCTGCCGCGGTAATGGGCGGACTGTTTCTACTACGGCCAATATTGATGTACCTCGAAGGAAAGAAAAAACCTGCTGTCCAGTTCTTCTTTCAGACCGTTGGATATTTCGCCGGTATTACTGTGGTGCTCTTAGTATGTCTGCTATTAGGTATTATTCCACGGAACTAACGTATGATTGTTCAGGATAAAGTTGTGATTGTGACCGGTGCTTCTTCTGGGATCGGACTGGAGGTGGCAAAAAATCTCTGTGCGCATGGCGGCATCGTTGTACTGGCCTCTCGCTCCAAAGAAAAGCTCGAGGCACTGGCGCAGGAACTTCCGCGGTCTGCCGCAGTCGAGGTTGATATGAGTGACAACGCATCGATTCAGCAACTGGTGAAGAGCGTCATCGAACAGTTTGGGAGAATCGATATTCTCGTGAACAACGCAGGAGTCGGCTACGATGAGGTTGTTGAGAAAATCGATATCACGAAATACCAAGAACTATTTCAGGTGAATGTTGTAGGACCACTCATTCTTATGCAACAGTGCATACCCTCCATGAGAAAAATAGGTGAGGGTGCAATCGTCAATATTTCGTCTGGACTCTCCTTAATGGATGTGCCAAATCTGTCTGCTTACGCGTCGGTAAAAAGTGCGCTCAACTCACTTTCACATACTGCACGCGAAGAACTGAAGAAGGATAATATCGCGGTCAGTCTCGTGTATCCCTATGTGACAAATACTAACTTTGGAAAGAATGTACTCAGCGGACCACGTAATGTCGAGAAGCAAGATAAGACAGAAGTTCTACCGGGAGGAGACGACCCAAAGATCGTTGCAGATATGGTTCTCGAAGTCATCGAAAGTGGAGAGTCGGAAATATTCGCGCATGACTGGATGTGTCAGATAAAGTAATGTACTACGTGTATCTATTGCGCTGCGCGGACAACTCCCTCTACTGCGGAATTACGACAAATCTGGAGAAGAGGTTGAACGATCACAACTCGGACCGTGGAAGAGGGGCTAAGTATCTGCGGGCGAAGCGGCCGGTTGTAATTGTCTACTCTGAGCCACAGCCATCCAGAAGTGCGGCTCTCAAACGCGAAGCGGTCATCAAATCCTGGCCAAAGGAGCAAAAGGAAAAACTCATCAGTGGTTCAGGTATACTTTTTGAATGAAGCGGTTCGTTTTATTCTTCCTAGTACTGTTCCTGATTGCAGGATTGCGGAGTTCATATGCGGTGCTCGATAGATTCAATGTGGGTGTCGGGTACTCGGCATCGAATGAGCTCTCGATCAGCACCGACACTCCTGGTGAGTTTGACTATACGCTGTATCTTCGTACCGCGGATAATACGCCAACGAACGTTTCAGTTCACTACACCGGCGTAAACACACTGACCAGAAGGTTGAAGTTAGCGTGTGACAGTGGAGAAACGAGCGCGAATGATAATGCAAACACCGGTACATGTATCAATGGAGGGCCGTTTGTTCGCGGAGTTTTCGTCGCGGGGAACACAAATCAGTTTGCAGCGGCGAAGCGATTTACGTTGTTCTGTGGATCGGTGCAAATTCTCGCAAGTCCGACGACAGACCACTGGGATAGCGGATTTACCAGTACCGAGATCACCGACTTTCTCAACAATGGGGCATCCTCAACCTGGTGTCCAACACCTGCGAATACCACGACCACTCCAACGCCAACACCTTCGGTAAAAGCTACGAGAACACCGACACCTCGATCGCGAGCGACTCCCACGCCGACCGAAGAGATCTATGATGAAACAGATGCCACAACCGAAGAGATCCCGACTCCCAGCACCACCATCTCGTTTGGGACCGGTGCCGATGTGTATCGATCCACCGCAAGTAATCCAATAGCGCAGATCGTAGGATTCATGATGATTGTGCTTGGTGCTATCCTCACAATCTACTTCAACAGAAATCTCTTTATTCATCTGTGGAAGAAGCTCCGAGGAGAAACGGTCGATGTACCGAACTTCGAGCCAAAAGTAAATCTGCATGACGACCTGAAATAGTACTCGGCATAGGGTATAATCGTTCCCTTATGGGAACAGAGCATTTTAGAGGAAACAATGGCCGTAGGCCGTATGCAGATCGAGAGAGGAAAAAACAACCCCAGGTTCCTGACCCAACCACAACCAAACATTCCGATAGCGGATTTATCACGCTTGGCGGACTCAAAACCTTTCATCCAGGTCCTTTGAAGAATATGTATGTTGATGGACTGCGTGTAAAACGACCCGCACGAGTAAATCACGTGGACGGCGCTTGGCTAATTCCGGTTTTCCGGGAAAAGAAGGCTGCGAGGCCGGGGAGGGGGAAGTAATTAGTTCTGGCCTTTTCTGCTCTGAACTCTTCGTTGGGTAAGGGTGAGGAACTGTTTTCGAAGTCGAAGATTCTCCGGCGTTACTTCCAGGAGTTCGTCATCAGCGATGATGTCGAGATACTGTTCCAGACTGAGAACCGTTGGCGGCTCGAGCGTTGCCTTCACACCTTCACCTGAAGATCGGTTGTTCGTAAGTTGTTTTGCTTTACAGACATTTACCTCAATATCTTTATCCTGATTTGAGAGTCCAATGACCTCTCCCTCATATACCTGTACCCCCGGTCCGTAGAACATCGATCCTCGAACCTGCGCGTTCACGAGTCCATAGGTGAGCGTCTCACCGGACTGACTTGCAATGAGCGCACCATTTCGTACATTTTCCATATAGGTTCCCACCGGCTCGTACCCGAGGAGGTAGGTATTGAGCACCGCGGTTCCACGTGTGTTTGTTAAGAGACGGCTTCGGATACCAATCAAGTTTCGACTTGAGATTTTGTAGATGAGTCGCATACCGGTGTCTCCAACGGTATGCATATTGATTAACTTTCCTTTTCGTTTTCCAACTTCGTCGGTGACCGCACCCATATAATCCTTATGGACATCAACGGTCAGCTCTTCGTACGGTTCCATTTTGTGACCATCGATCTCCTTGAAAATTACCTGCGGTTTAGAAACCTGGAGCTCAAAGCCTTCACGGCGCATTGTTTCGATCAGAACAGCAAGGTGAAGTTCTCCTCGTCCGCTAATAACATACGAGGTTGTCTGCGTATCTTCTTCAAACTTGAGTCCAAGATTCGTCTCAAGTTCTTTGAGGAGTCGTGCTTTAATCTGGCGCGATGTCACAAACTCACCTTCGCGACCTGCAAAGGGCGAGGTGTTCGGACCGATCTTAATTTTGATTGTCGGTTCTTCAACGTGAATGGGAGGGAGATGTTCTGTTGCGGATGGATCGGTAACTGTTTGCCCGATGGTGAGCTCGGGAATTCCGGCAAGTGCCGCAATGTCACCGGACTCTACCTGTTCAACCTCTTGTCGCTTGAGACCCATACTGGTAAAGAGTTTTGTTGCGGTATAGGTGCCGATGACGCCCGATTCATCCACGAGAGAAATTCGCTGTCCCTTTTTGAGAACACCTCGGTTTACTTTACCGATACAGATTTTTCCTACATATGAATCATGATCTAAGGTCGAGATAAGCATCTGAAATGGTTTCTCAAGATCGAGATGTGTATTTGGGACCTGCGCTACGATAGTATCGAGAAGCGGGGTAAGATCGCCAGGTAGATCGGATGTGTAAGACTCGGGAAGTTCTAGAAATGCTTTTCCATCGCGACCAACTCCGTAGAGTGTAGTGAAGTTGAGTACATCCTCATGATGAGCTAACTCGAGAAAGAGCTCTTCAATTTCATGTAGTACCTCGATTGGTCGAGCATCTTTCTTATCAATCTTATTGATGAAGAGGATAATTTTCAGCTTTGACTCGAGTGCTTTTTTAAGAACAAATCTGGTCTGAGGAAGCGGGCCCTCTGCAGCATCCACCAAAAGCAACGCCGCACTTGCCATGTTCAACACGCGCTCGACCTCGCTCCCAAAGTCTGCGTGACCGGGGGTGTCGATGATGTTGATCTTTTCGCCTTTGTACTCAACACTTGTGTTTTTTGCGAGAATGGTAATTCCTTTTTCGCGCTCGAGATCATTCGAATCCATCAGTAAGTGCTCGGTCATCTCTTTCTGATTTTCTCGAAACACATGCGACTGCTTGAGGATCGTATCGACCAGAGTTGTTTTACCGTGATCGACGTGGGCGATAATAGCGATGTTGCGAATATTCATATGTAACACTTCACGATCTCAATTTCCGATCTCTCGAAACACGCTCAACAGAGCAGTTCAGTAGAGCGAAAGAGTATGAAATGAAGTATTTCTATTATACCAGATGACTGACGCGGTTTGATACGGTTCGCTTCCGAGAGAAGCGCTTGCTCTGCCCACTGAAGTTTGTTACTCTCAATTCGAGCATATGAATACGGAAGGAGGTGAATATCGATGAAATGGTTGCACATGGTTTCGTTCTTACTTATGGTGGTCGGCGCTGTGAACTGGGGACTCGTTGCTTTATTTGACATGAATCTCGTTGATATGGTCTTCGGAGCAGGGTCACAACTCGGGATGATGGTGTACGTATTGGTCGGTGTTTCGGGCGTATATCAACTTGTTACCCATAAGAAGGACTGCAAGGTCTGTAAGTAACTGAGCTAATCGGTGAGGCGCGTTCTCTCCAGAGACATTCTCGTTTCTGTGGAGTGATTGTGATGCCGATTTGGTACAATAGTTTGATGAAAGGATTTGTAGAGTTTGTTCGAGAGAAGGGTGTCGTCGGTCTTGCGGTAGGATTTATTCTCGGAGGAGCTATCTCAAAGCTTATTAGCTCTCTCGTGAATGACCTCGTTAATCCTCTTGTTGGTCTCCTGCTCGGTTTTGCAAAAGGCATCGAAAGCGCTTCATTCAAGGTTGGTGGCGCAGTGTTTCAGTGGGGTCACTTTGTTTCTGCGCTGATCGATTTTGTTACCATTGCATTTGTAGTCTATTACAGCGTAAAGATCTTTCGACTCGATAAGATCGATAAGAAGAAATGACACCATCACAACCACTGCACGCCATGCACTGTGTCCCGTGTGAAGGCGGCACAGAACCACTCCGTCACGGTGAGTTTCAGCAATATCTCCCGATCATCCCAACCTGGACCGTTGCACCAGATGAGAAATCGATCCATAAAAAGTTTCAGTTTGGCAATTTCAAATCAGCGCTTCAGTTTGTCAATGCGGTTGGTGAAGTAGCGGAGACTGAAGGTCACCATCCAGACATTTATCTCCATGACTGGAAGTTTGTGAGTATCACACTCAGTACCCATGCCATCGGAGGCCTTTCGATTAACGACTTTGTGCTTGCTTCAAAAATCGACTTACTTCAGCAGCCCACCGCGTAATCTTCTCGGTATTTTCTGCAGGATATACGTAGTACTGGTCGATCTTGAGGGGAGGACAGACCACCTCACCGTCATACTCTCGAACCATACGCTCAAGCCGATCGGCTGCGGAGCAGAAGGTGTTGGAGTACTGAGCCGAATCACCGAGTGCGAAGATTGCGCATCGCTTTCCTTTCAGATGGTCCGGGCGAAAGGCTGCCTTCAGTTCATAATACCCACTGTTCATCTGGCCTTCCTCACCCTTCTCAAGCCACGAATTTGAGCCAAAGATAATGACATCATATGGTGAGAGATCTTCAGGCTTCATCTCAAACACGTTTTTTAGATCGACGGTATGATCCTTCGAAATGATGTCGTGAATTGTCTGTGCCGCTGCTCCGGTGCTTCCCGAGTAAGTGGCGTAGGCGATCAAAATTCTCATTTGATACCATTGTATCAGAAGTCTATAATCAAGATCGTATGGGTATTAAAGATACGGCCCGACAGTTAGTGGCTCCAGGAAAAGGAATTCTTGCCGCAGATGAAAGTACCTCCACAATCGCAAAGCGGTTTGAAAAAGCCCATATTGAGAACACCGAAGATAATCGAAGACTCTATCGTCAGCTCCTGTTTAGCACCCAAGGAATGGAGAACTATATCAGCGGCGTTATCTTATTTGATGAAACATTGCGACAGTCTACTACCGACGGAATCCCGTTCTCAAAACTCCTTCGAGGGAAAGGAGTACTTCCCGGTATCAAGGTGGATCAAGGCGTGGTGCCATTTGGGACGAAACAAGAGACAGTCACGAAAGGACTCGAGGGTCTCGACGATCGGTTGAAAGAATATCGAGAGTTGGGCGCTGCCTTTACAAAATGGCGAGGGGTGATTTCGATCGGCGAAGGTATGCCAACCGACGAGTGCATTCGCGAAAACGCAAAGGCACTTGCGCAGTTCGCTCTGAAAACACAACGAGCCGGATTGGTTCCGATTGTAGAGCCGGAGGTGCTTATGGACGGGAATCATACAATCGAGCGTTGTGCGGAGGTGACAGAGAAAACACTCGTGGCGGTTTTTGAGGAGTTGGATCATGCAGGTGTCGATCTTGAGGGAATGCTGCTTAAGCCAAACATGGTAATCGCTGGTTCTCAGGTACAGCCCCCATCTGAGAAGGTGACCGTCGCGAAGATGACGCTCGCTTGCTTCCAAAAAGCGGTACCAGCGTCAGTGCCCGGGATTGTGTTTCTTTCCGGCGGTCAGACTGATGAACAAGCAGCGCTCAACCTCAATGAAATGAATAAGACAAAGGGACTTCCATGGCAGCTCAGTTTTTCTTTTGGACGAGGTTTGCAGCAGGCCGCACTGAAGGCGGTTGAGGGTGATCTGCACAACACAGACAAACAGAACCTGGCACAGGAGGCTTTTGCGAAGAGCGCAGAGCAGTGTAGTAAGGCTCGAGAAGGTCTTCTTTAATCACGATCTTTACTAAAGATCGTTTTTTCTTTCTTAATCTCAATATCTGGTTTAAGATCTGCAAAAATTTTGAGATATCGATTCGGGTTATGTACCCAATAGAGATCAAGATATTTCTGCATTCGGATGTCGTAAACGGTGATTGTTCCAAAATCAAAAATTTCACCAAGAATACCTTCCGATAGTTTAATCGCTCGCACATTGCTCATTTTGTATTTTTCTTGCTTCTTATAAAAGAACCCCTTTTTGTGGATGAGATACTCTGGATTCAGTTCATAGTATTCATAGAGCCATTGGAGAACGGTAGAGGTGATAATGGAAAGCTTGACCACGCCCATGATCATGAATACAGTTGCTACCATAATCATCCCACTCATCTCCGGAGTCCCTCCGGAAACAAGGAGTGCGAAGAGACCCAAGAACAAGAGCGAGAAGATAATATCAGCGCCGATAATTCGCACAAGGAGGATGAATACACTTTGTCGAATATTAAGATGATTGAGCGTTAATTTCTGGGCAATATCATCGGACATACCTCTAGTATAGTATAATCTTGACCTATGAGTGTAAGGGCTCGTTTCACGCAAGAGGAACATATCATTCAGCAGATACGATCGAACCTGTCGATGGTGCATGCCGTACGCTCGAATCACCCCACCGTCTACGCGAGCTCACCGACGAGTACGGGCAAGCGCATGTATGACTACTTCCGTACATACCGCGTTATATCAGTTCCACAGCTCATCAAGAAGACGAATCGAAATTTTTATCTTCATCATGTTATGCATGTTAATATTCAAGAAGGCATCGACTTTGGTCTTCATTTGCAAACGAAAGGAGTCGAGAAGATTATTGTCCCAGGGATTTTTTTTGCGGAAGGATGGACGCAGGATCATTACATCTCGCTCTGGGAGCGCGTGATCAACGATGAGGTAGACGAGATTATCTTTAATCACAACTGGGAGTATTCAGATGGGTGTGTGCAGGAGCTTCTCATCGGTCTTCGCGCGGGTAAGACGCTTCGCCTCCGATCAGACCTCAAGAAAAAGCTTGATCTTTCGCAGGCATTAAAGAAAATAAAGAGAGCTATTCAGTACGTCGATTCGATCGGAGCAAACTCAAAGAATCTCTACAATACCTACCGAAGAATTGAGCTCCACAGTGATCGAAGAAGTGCTAGGCGCTAACAAGGTTTTGTGCAAGCCACTCTCTTGTTTTTTTGGTCGTCTGAATGATCGGAATGCTCGTAAGCACGAAGGTTTCATAACTATGTAGGTTACCGATCTCGCTCTCGATTCGATCAAATAACTCCTCCGCTGAGTCCATGATGAGGAGAACTTCAGAGGATTTGTTCACAACGCCATTCCACAAAAACCGTGATGAGATTGAAGAATTTTTCACGCACGCTACGAGATTCTTATTGAGAAGAGTAGTCCCAATGCGCTCAGCTTCCTGCATATCTGCGCAGGTGAGAAGATAGATGCATGGTTTCATATCCACATTATACCCACTCCATTTAATTAATTAATTGGAGTCTGCGTGCAGGTAGACCAGAGTCCATGATTATTCATACGAGCTTGTTGCTCCGATTTCAGAAAGAGATCGGTATGTCGGACGTCCGGTGGGTATGTACGTGCATGTGCAAAGCCCTCACGTACCAAGAAGTCGTTCACAAACAGACCACTGGGTGATGATTCGGTATTGACGTATACATACCGGAGAAGTCGACCATATCGATCCACTTCAGATACATCCTTTACCAACCTCACTCGTTTTCCCTCGACAAGTTGTTTATTCTGAAGATAGGCTTCTTGCCCAAAGCACTGAAGGGCTTTTGTTGGATGTTTTGTCTCCGGCGTATCGATTCCGATATACCGAACCTTCTGTCCAGACTCAATCTCAATCGTGTCACCATCGATTACCCGTGTCACCACAGCGGTCTGGCTTAGGTTGGTCGTGGGTGGTCGAACTGTTGGGGTTGGGGTGGTAAACAACCGTTGAAGTTGTGGAGGAATCGTCTTCTGAGGAATCAATCCAACTGCGATTACCACAAGAAGTATCAGAAGTTTTTTCTGCATCCGAGATGTTCTCACAGAAAAATTATACTGCCAAGTTGGTGTATAATATCAATGTAAATCGGGGTGTAGCTCAGATGGCTTAGAGTGCGCGCTTTGGGAGCGTGAGGTCGTGGGTTCAAGTCCCACCACCCCGACCACTTCTTATGCAACTTGAGATAGTAGATTTCATCACCCCTGATCAACTTCAACTGCGTGGTCTATGGGCCGGCAACTCAGACGCATCGACGGTTTATATCTTTATCCACGGACTGGCGAGCGATGTATTTGCAGGAAGAATGATTCATGGTCTTGTGAGTGACTACGTTGCGGTTTTTTCGTTTAGTAATCGAGGTGCGGGAGTTCTGTCACGATTAAAGAAACTTAATCCAAATCTGCCAAAAGGTTATGAGAGTGTGAGCGGCGGCATGGCAGTTGAAGTTTTTGAAGAGTCTGTACAGGACATTGAAGGAGCGATTCGGTTTGCAAAGGCTCGTGGTGCGCAGAGAATCTTTCTGGTAGGACATTCAACAGGCTGTCAAAAGTCGGTGTATTATCTTGCAAAAACAAAGAATCGTCAGAACATAACAGGAGTGATTCTGTTAGCCCCACTAAGCGACTACGCAACCATCGCACTCTTAGAAGATAAGAAGCAGTATGAGACGGCGCTTGAATATGCAATAAAGGAAGTTCGGGAGGGAAGAAAGGATCGATTAATTCCTGAGGATCTCTGGCCTTCGGAGCTTATCAGCGCGCAACGATTTATAAGTCTCTATACACCAGAAAGTGAAGAGGAGATTTTTACATATAGTTCGAAAAAGAAACCAGATACCTATCGGGCAGTATCCATTCCGGTGCTCACAGTGTTTGCAGGGGCGGATGAGTATGGCGATCGGCCTGCCTCAGAGCTCGCCTCATGGTTTGCTGAACACTCAGCATCAGCGCAATTCAAATCCATAGTTGTAGACAACTCCCTCCATAACTTTAAAGGTTTCGAGAAAGTAATCTGCTCGACTATTGCTGCATGGAGTACATCAGTCGAAACAGAGTAATTCTATTTTTCTGTGCGATCGTCATTATCTACGTCGGTTTTTGGCTCATACGTCCGAACGCTTCAACAAAATCAGTTCGCATTCTTGGAAAACAATATTCCCTTCAAGTCGCCGATTCACCGAAGGAGTGGGAGCAGGGATTAATGCATGTTCGTTCGTTGCCATCGGCGGACGGCATGGTGTTCGAGTTTCCGAACATGCAGTATCGAATGTTCTGGAACAAGAATACCTATATGGATCTTGATCTCTACTGGATGCAGGATGATGTCGTTGTTGGGAAAAGTTTCCTTCCATCGATAGAACGATCTGCACTCACGATGGTTCGCTCGCCTCGCCCGGTGAATAGAGTAGTTGAGATACCACGAAAAAAATAAATTATCGCGTAGAGGATTCGAGCGCCTGCA
Organism: uncultured Gammaproteobacteria bacterium; assembly: GCA_964404095.1. Classification (GTDB taxonomy): domain Bacteria; phylum Patescibacteriota; class Microgenomatia; order UBA1406; family GWC2-37-13; genus CAZLQR01. Next base: position 11,048 of record CAYOIN010000014.1, read on the forward strand.
GTCCGGGAAGTGTTCCTTTTTCGATAAACTCAAGCATTGCGCCTCCTCCGGTTGAGATATGCGTTATGTTGTCGAGGTACTCTTTTTTTGAGATAGCGGCGAGTGTGTCTCCACCACCGACCACCGAGATCGCATCGTCTGTGTTTGCGATACTGTAGTAGATGAAGTCCGTTGCTCGGCGGTACTGTGGATTCTCAAAGTATCCGACCGGGCCATTCCAGATGATTGTTTTTGCACTGTTAATGAGGGAGCCCCATCGAGCCTGAGTTTCGGGGCCGATATCCAGAATCGCATCCTCTCGAACAACCTCTCCAACTTTTTTAACCACTCCACCTTGTTGCGCATCGTCTATTGATCCACACACCACATCGGTTGGAAGAACAATCTCTGTATGTTTCTGACCCGCTTCGTAGAGAAGACGTCGGGCATTCTCCTTCTCATCGTATTCATAGATACTTTTTCCAACCTCGATATTTTTACTTGCCAGAAACGTATTTGCGATACCTCCACCAACCAAGACATAGTCGGCAATGTCGAGGAGCTTGCCGATGAGGTTGAGTTTTGTTGAAATTTTGGAGCCGCCGAGAATGACCACGACTGGTTTGCGAGGTTCATGCACCGCTCGAGAGATCATCTCCACCTCTTTTTTCAGGAGTAGGCCTCCGTATGATGGAATAAACTTCGGGACTCCAACAACCGATGCCTCAGCTCGGTGCGCCATCGCAAATGCATCATTCACATAGACGTCTGCAAGGGCAGCGAGCTCTTGAGCGAATGAGGGGTCATTCAGTTTTTCCTCTTTATAGAAACGAATATTTTCTAGCACGAACAGTTCTTTCGGGAGCTGCGACTTAAAGACCGAAGGATCGGTTGTTCGAAAGTCATCGATGAGTCGGATCGAGTATCCAGGTAGGTATTGTTTGAGCCGGTCAACAACAATCTGCAGTGAGTGCTTCGGATCGCGGTCTCTGCCATGCGGACGATTAAGTTTTGCCACGCAGATGACACGGTTCCCATTCTGCAAGAGTCGTTCAATCGTTGGGATATTCTGCTGAATGCGGATATCGTTTGCGATGGTTGCATCCTCATTGAGCGAAACGTCAAAATCCGCTCGTAGGAGAACCCGCTTATTTACGATCTCGACACTGTCGATATAGGTGATACTCATATAAAATGGCCAACCCGCTGGACCAGATCTGCGATTCGGCATGCATACCCCCATTCATTGTCGTACCACGAAACTACCTTAATCATGTTTCCATCAATCACCTTCGTATAGTTGGCATCAAAAATGCACGAATGAGTGTTTCCGATATAGTCACTCGAAACGAGTGTCTCGGTTTGGTATTGAAGAATACCACTCATCTGGGTGTCGGCCGCAATCTTAAAAGCCGACAAAACGGCGTCCACATCGGTGCTCCGCTCAACAACAACCGTCGCGTCACACATCGAAACCGTTGGAACCGGTACCCGAACCGACATTACCTCAATCTTTCCTTTGAGAGATGGAATTGTTTTGACCACCGCCTTCGATGCACCGGAGGTTGTTGGGATAATATTTTGAGATGCTGCTCGAGCTCGATCGAACGACTTTCCCGTATCGTCGAGGAGGCTCTGCGTAAGCGTCATGGCGTGGATGGTGGTGAGTTCGCCTTTCACAATTCGAAAACTATCGTTGAGCACCTTCAAGAGAGGCGCTGCACAGTTCGTCGTACAGGAACAGTTTGAGATGATTGCATGATTTGCAAAGTCGAACTCACGATCATTTACGCCGAGCACTACATGAGGAATCACATCGTCTTTGGAGGGTGCGGTTAGGAGTACTTTTTTTACCGCGCCTTTGAGATGTTTATGGAGGTCTTCATGCGTCATATATGCTCCGGTCGCATCGACAACGATGTCTACCTCGTGTTCATCCCACGGGATGGTGTCGATGGTTGCATTCTGTACGGTTGGAATAGAGTGCGTATTAACTTTCAACATTCCATTCTCAGCGCGCACCTCGTGTGCGAAGGTTCGATAGACAGAGTCGTAACGAAGAAGATATGCCATCATCTCTGCCTGTGTTTTTCGAGTGTTGATCACCGCAATATCAAACAGATCTTCGTCTAGCGCAATACGAGTGAGCGCTCTACCAATTCGACCAAATCCATTGAGTCCAACCCGAAGACGCTTCATAGTGTTAGTATGAACCAAAAGCCGACAAGTAGCAAGTTATTTGAGATGTGTGAGAAATCGTTCGACTTCACCTTTGCTTCCGATGATGATCGGGCAGCGTTCATGGAATGCTGTGGGTTTTCGGTCGAGTGGAGAATCGCTGCCTGTTGTCGAGCTGCCACCTGCCTGCTCGAATAAAAAACTAAACGGATTCACCTCATACATCAACCGAAGCTTACCGCCCGGCATTTTTGCATCTGCCGGATGGAGAAAGATGCCGCCCTTGATGAGAATTCTGTGTAGGTCGGCGACCATCGAACCGATATACCGTTGCTGATAGGGTTTTTCTCCAGACTTGATCGTGTTCAGATATGAGCGAATTTTTTCATCGACCAGTACATTTTTTCCTTCATTGAAGGAGTACTCATGCTTCTCGGTCGGGACCTTCATATTTGGATGCGAGAGGAGAAAGCTTCCTATCGCAGGATCGTAGGTGAAGCCATTTACCCCTCGTCCACTCGTGTATACGAACATCACGCTTGATCCGTATAAAATGTATCCCGCCGCAACCTGCCCTCTCCCTTCCTGCAGTTGCCCATGCTCCGCATGATAGATGGAAAAAATAGTACCGATGTTGACGTTAACATCAATGTTCGATGATCCGTCGAGCGGGTCCATGAATACCTGATACTCAGCATCGGTATACGGAGTGAGGATTGGTTCTTCCAGCTCTTCGGAGCCGATGAGTCTCACCAGTTTTGTATTGGAAAGCGTCTCGATAAGAATGTCGTTACTGAATACATCGAGCTTCTGTTGCTCTTCATCGAATGCGTTGCTGTTGCCGGTCTTGCCGATAATGTCTGCAAGACCAGACCTTCGCACATGCGATGCGATGATTTTTGATGCTTCTGCAATCTGATTGAGGAGGAGTGTAAACTTCCCTGTTGTTTTTGGAATCGCATGTTCTTCTTGTAGAACGAACTCGGTCAGCGTAATCACCTTGTTCATATATTGGAGTATAATGTTACTCGCTATTAGTTACAAGCAAGAAGATGGACAACTGTGTTTTTTGCAAGGTCATTCGAGGCGAACTGCCAAGCTACAAAATCTACGAAGACGAGCTCTTTATCGGCATACTCGATATTTTTCCGGTGACAAGAGGACATGCGCTTCTCATTCCGAAGCAGCACTATCGATGGACCTATGATGTTCCTGAGTTTGGTCGGTACTTTGATACCGCACGTACGGTAGGGCGCGCAATACAGTCTGGACTCCAAGCCGACTGGATGCAGTTTTTCACCCACGGCCAGATTCCTCATGCGCATATCCACATTACTCCACGATACGAAGCCGTAGAATCGGCGCCGGTCATACCGAGATGGGATGAGCCACTCAAGCTTGAGAAAAAAGACTTCGAGGTGATCGCTGAAAAAATTCGCAGCAATCTATGACCTTCTCTCACCCGGTATACCAGTTAGTTCGAAAAATTCCGAAAGGTCGAGTGACAACGTATGGCTCCATCGGAAAGGCGCTCGGACTGAATCCTCGACACGTCGGTCAGATTCTCCATCAGAATGAGAATTCGGCAACGACTCCCTGTCATCGAGTCGTCAGATCGGACGGATCAATCGCGTCTGGGTATGCGTTCGGAGGGCCTGGCAAACAGCGAGTTATGTTAGAGAAAGAAGGAGTTCTCTTTATGGGAGAAAAGGTGGATAGAAGGTGTATAATGGCATCGATATGACTAAAGAAGGATTGTCAGGACAATCTGAATCACCGTCTATACTTGATGAGATACGAGCGCAAAGAGCCGCAGTGCTGGCAGAGATTGCAAACGGTGTGACGCTCGGAATGTCGACAAATCCAGGAGTACAAACGGCATACGCAGCGTTAACCGCCGCGAGGCAACTCGAGGAAGCCCGCAGAGCAGAGCGCAGAGAAGGGAGTAGAGGCGCGGTATATCTTAGGAGGGTAGGACGCCGGCGAGGATACTAATTTGTCCGCTTCGCGCTTATCGACACCTTTCCTTGTTTGAAGTCGATCATGATTCGATCTCCCTTCACGATTTTATGCTCCACAATCTGTAGCGATATCTCATCGAGAATGAGCTCGTTAATCACACGCTTCAGGGGTCGTGCACCATACGCATCGTCGAACCCAACGACTCCAAGGTGTTTCCGCATCTGCTCACTCACCTCCACTGAATATCCGGCTCGCGCAATTTGACTTGAGAGGAGACTGAGTTGAACTTCCACAATCTGCTTCGTAATTTCTGGTGTGAGTGGCTTAAACTCGATCATTGCATCAAGCCGATTGATGAGTTCTGGACGGAAGAATTCCTTCACCTTCTTCTCACCGGCGATGTTCGAGGTCATGATGATGATGGTATTTTTGAAGTTCACAACACGACCTCGTCCGTCGGTGAGCCTCCCATCATCAAGAATCTGGAGAAAGATATGAAACAACTGCGGGTGTGCTTTTTCCACTTCATCGAATAACACAACTGAATAGGGTTTTCGACGCACCGCTTCGGTGAGTTGTCCGCCTTCTTCATATCCGATATATCCCGGAGGTGCGCCGATGAGTCGGGCAAGTGTGTGTAGCTCTTGATACTCGGTCATGTCGATGCGGACAACCGCTCGTTCATCATTAAAAAGTGTCTGAGCGAGTGCCTTTGCGGTCTCGGTTTTACCGACACCGGTTGGACCCAGAAATAAAAATGATCCGATTGGTTTCTGCTCATCTGCGAGACCAGCACGCGATCTTCGAACAGCGTTTGCCACCTTTAGAAGTGCGTGGTCTTGACCAACCACCCGCTGTTTGAGGTCTGTCTCAAGATGCGCAAGTTTTTCGGACTCGGTTGCTAATAGCCGCGTGACCGGGATATGGGTCCACTTTGCAACAATCATTGCAATATCCTCATCGGTAACCTCCTCACGGAGAAGGCGTTCTTCCTTCGGAATTTTTTTCAGTTCTTGTTCGAGTGATTTAATCTTTTTCTCAAGTTCGGGTAGTTTGCCGTACTTGATTTCAGCAACCTTCTCAAGAAGTACATCGCGTTCGGCGCGTTCCATCTCTGCTTTCAGCGAGTCGGTCTCAACCCGATATTTCTGGAGTTCACCAATGACCTTTTTCTGCTCCTTCCAGTGCGACTCAAGTACCTCAAATCTCATCTGGAGTTCTTGTCGTTCTTTTTCAATTGATTGCTTTCTCGACTCGACTCCTTTTTCTTTTTTGAGCGCAGCAAGTTCGATATCGAGTTGGGTAATCTTTCGTTTCACTTGATCAAGTTCTGTCGGAAGCGACTCGGTCTCGATCTTTGCTGCAGACGCCGCTTCATCAATAAGATCGATGGCCTTATCCGGGAGATACCGATCGGTGATGTATCGGGTTGAGAGATTTACTGCTGCAATGATGGCATCATCGGTGATACGGATACCGTGGTGGAGTTCGTATTTTTCTTTGATGCCGCGAAGTATTGCGATCGAAGACTCTGTCGAAGGTTCCTCGACGTATACCGGCTGAAACCTGCGCTCGAGCGCTGGATCCTTTTCGATCCGCTGGCGATATTCTCGAACCGTGGTTGCGCCAATGGTACGAAGGAGTCCGCGGGCGAGTGCGGGCTTCAAGATATTACCGGCGTCAACCGCACCCTCTGCGCCACCAGCACCAACAATCGTATGCAGCTCGTCGATAAAGAGAATGTACGCTCCGTCGGATTTTTCGATCTGTTCAAGAATTGATTTGAGCCGATTTTCGAATTCACCGCGAAACGCTGATCCTGCAAGAATTCCGGTGAGGTCGAGAATGAGGAGTTGCTTGTTCTTGAGCGTGTCAGGAACATCCCCATTTATAATTCGCTGCGCGAGTCCTTCGACGATTGCAGTTTTTCCTACGCCCGGATCCCCTAAGAGCACTGGATTATTCTTGCTCCTGCGCGAAAGAATCTGCATCACACGACGAACCTCATCGTCACGACCGATGACCGGATCGAGCCTGCCTTTTTTTGCCTGATCAGTAAGGTTGATAGTAAATTTCTCCAATGGATTTTGCTGATCCTCTGGAGGGATATACGTGCCTTTCATACCAAAATTATAGTTCGATTTGGCAGAGTTGTCAAGAGAGTGCCAATTACCAGATCAGTTACTTTTTACCAATGAACCGAATGAATGGATTCGGTTTTCTGAGAGGAGTTGTCGCTCGAGCTGCACGAACCCGTTCATCAAGTAATTCTTTATTGATGTCTGAAAGAACCTCTGACCTTTGGTTATAGAGAGGTCGCCTTGGAAGATCCGCCATAAGCTGTTTAACGGTAAGTTTTCTCGCGTCAATTCTGGAGGTAGTTGTGAGTCGTAAGTACTTCGCAAGAGACTCATCGGTGAGTTCCGTAAAACCAGGCCACGTGAATTGTTTGGCAAACTCGACCGCCTCTGCGTCGGGGGCGTGGAGATCGTAATATCTTACGCCAGAAGTTTCAGGGTCCACGAACTGGCAAAAGCTCAGATCGACAATGAATCTCTTACCCCGAGCATCTGTTAAAACAGTAAATGCATGTTTCATCGACGCCTCACTCGGTACTCCACGATGAGTATTCAGTTGCATCACTTGAAAAATATCTGCCTGCAATCCAAGCTGTTCGCCTACTACCGCAACATGGCTTGAGGTAAACCCACAATATCCCGACCGAGATCCTGGAGCTCTTGGAGCAATCTTTCCGCTCAGACCGGACTGCATTGTGTCTTCTGTCGCTTCAACCAAAATTGGGAGTGCGAGTTCGGTGGTTATGGTTTGGTCGGTTTTAAGCCCTGCGAGTTTTTCTTTCACTTTAGCAAGGTTTTGCGCTGTGTCGCCCTTCCGTTTTCCAAGAAGTTCTTTAATGAGCTCATCACTACTGCCAATCAATAAGTGATCGACGGCATAATCTACCACATCCCCGATTTCAGACTCATCATACGGGCCGATTTCTGGTGACATATGTTGTTATTTTAACTTGAGTGAGACCACGGATGACAGCGAGAGAGCTGATGAAGACCCATGTGTACTCCCTTCATCACTCCATACTTTTCGATATTCATATAGGTATATTGTGAGCAGGTGGGTCGAAATCTGCAGTGCGTGCCAAGGTATGGACTGAGGACAAGCTGATAGAGGCGAATCAACACGAGGAGAAGCCGTTTCATAGTACAATAGTAACATGAAAATAACGATCCTGACGCTCTTTCCAGAAATGTTGAGAGGTTTTTTTCAAGAGAGCATTGTGAAGCGAGCAATCGAACGAAAACAGGTTGAGATCGAACTGGTGAACATTCGAGATTTTTCTATCGACGCATACAAAACCGTTGACGACAAACCGTATGGTGGTGGCGCAGGTATGGTGCTCAGAGTCGATGTGCTTGAGCGAGCCCTCTCGAGCATATCTTCAAGGACCACCAAACCCACCGTCATCTTAACGAGCGCAAAAGGTAAGAGATTCAGTCAACGGATTGCGCAGGACTATTCCAAACGCGACCATCTTATTCTGATCGCAGGTCACTACGAAGCAGTTGACGAACGAATCCTTGCGCGGGTAGACGAAGAAATTTCGCTTGGTGATTTTGTGTTGACAGGCGGTGAGATTGCATCAGCGGCAATCGTGGACGCCGTTGTGAGACTCCTCCCGGGCGTACTAAAAAAAGAGGAGGCTACTGCTGAGGAGAGTTTCCGATGGTATGCGGTACAGGATTTGCTCAAGGTGTGCGGCGATGATCCTGCGATACAACAGCTTTCTCAAAACGGCGTTACCGAAGTTCAGTTGCTTGAATATCCACACTACACCAGACCTGAAGATTGGAACGGGGACCGCGTTCCAGATGTACTCCTTTCTGGAAACCATGCCGCGATCGAGACCTGGAGACTCAGACAGTCGTTTGAGATGACGAAGCGCCTGCGTCCGGATCTGCTCGCATAATCGAGGTTGGTTGACGAAATCATCGGTCATTTGATAGACTAATGAAGGTAAAACTCCTATGTCAGCTAATAACCTACAAGCAATAACGTTCTCTCCCAAGCTGATGGAGATGGAGGGTATCTCTGCAAAAACGATCGAAGCGCATCTCAAGCTTTACCAAGGGTATGTCAATAAGTACAACGAAATCCAAGAAAAACTCACAGCGCTTACTGAGGACGATTACGCTAAAGCAAACCAAGTGTTTTCTGCGATTCGTTCGTTGAAGGTAGATCTTTCTTTTGCGTGGGGCGGCGCCATAAATCATGAGATTTATTTCGGCCACCTTGGTGGAAAGGGAGGACAGCCAACCGGCGATTTTGCAGCGCAGATCACCAAGGACTTCGGATCATTTGAACAGTATAAGAAAGATGTTGTAGCAACTGGTATAGCAGCAAGAGGGTGGGTTTGGACCGCATGGAGCACACGAGAGGGAAGGCTCTTTAATTATCTCGGGGACGCTCAAAACAGCTTCCCGGTGTGGGGCGCTGAGCCGGTTCTTGCACTCGACACCTACGAGCACGCATACTTTATTGACTTCGGCGTGAATAGGGCACAATATATCGAGTCGTTCTTCCAAAATGTCGACTGGGACGTCGTAGGGAAATCATTCGCCTCGGTAACATCACATTCCTGCGACTGTGGGAAAAACGGTGAGGGGTGTAGTTGCTAACTATGGTACTTGCAGTAAGGGAAATATCTAAGTCGTTTGGTTCGAAGGCGGTGTTGCATTCACTTCATTTTTCGATGCGACGTGGAGAGGTTATCGGTTTTCTTGGTCTCAATGGCGCTGGGAAAACCACCACCATGAGGCTCATCACTGGCTACCTGAAAACGCACACCGGAAGTATTTCTGTGTGTGGGCTTGACCCTGTTTATCAGCGCGCGGCAGTTTCGAAGGTTGTTGGGTATCTTCCAGAAAATAATCCGTTGTATGGTGATATGACCACAAAGGAGTATCTTGATTTTATCGCCCAGGTAAAAAAACAACCATCATACGAAACATTGGTAACTGCTGTTGGAGTTCGAACCGTACTCCAGAAGAAGATTGAGTCCTTATCTCGAGGGTATCGCCAACGCGTTGGGTTGATTGCGGCAATGATGGGAGAGCCGGATCTGTTGGTGCTCGACGAGCCAACCTCTGGTCTCGATCCTATCGAGCAGGATAAGATTCGCGAGATCATCAAGAAGAACGCAAAGAAAAGCGCAGTGCTTTTTTCTACCCATCTCTTATCAGAAGCAGAGGATATTGCAACTCGACTCATCATACTGCATAAAGGGAAGATTGTGTTTGATGGGAAGAAACCAAAAGGGAAAGGTGCGGTCGAGCGATTATTTAAACGATTAGTTGCGTAATATGAAGACAATATTTCTCAAAGAACTCAGGCATTATTTCTACAATCCCTTTGGGTATATCGTGATCGTTGCAGCATCGTTGCTTGCGAACGCACTCTTTATCCGGGATATTTATGCGGTCGGACTCGTATCCATGAGGCAGTATTTTCTCATTATGTACTGGGTGTTTGTGGTGCTGATTCCAGCGCTCTGTATGCGAAGTTTTGCAGAAGAGCGAAAGACCGGTACGATTGAGTCGCTTCTTACCCTGCCACTTTCGGAGCGAACCATTGCATTTGCCAAGGCGCTGGCGGTGCTCACGGTGCTTGGAGTCGTTATGCTCGCAGGTCTCGTCATACCAATCTCATTCTCCTTTCTTTCTGGTCTTTATCTTCCTGAAGTACTCGTGGGGTATATTGGATTAATCGCAACCGCACTTCTGTTTATCTCGATCGCGCTCTATATTTCACTCAAAACCCCAAACCAAGTAACTGCCTTTTTCCTTTCTGCCGTTGCATTTTTCTTCATCTCAATTTTTTCTGTGGACATAGTCATTTCGTATATTCCTCGTTCCATAGCGCTCTTGATCGAACCACTGACGCCATACATGCAGCTTGAGCAGTTTGTACGAGGAATCATCGACCTCCGCGCAGTTTTGTACTTCGCAAGCTTCACCGCGGTCGGAATGTATGCAGTGATTAAGCAGTTAGAACATCGAGATTAATATGAATAGACCCATTCCACAGAAGGTTCTCACCATACTCCTCGTCATTGTTTGTGTTGTGTTTAATCTTGTCATTCAGACCTTCCCGTTCCGGATCGATCTATCCAATGGGCGTGCCTACAGCGTTTCTCAGGCATCGAAGAACATTGTGGCAAAGTTGAAAAAACCGGTGCGTGTTACCTTCTTCGTTTCACGTACCATCCCGTCACAGTTGCAGTCGGTGCGAACAGAGATTGATACATTTCTGACCGAGTATGCAGCACAGGCGGGTGGCAAAAATGTGATCTACAAGCAGCGCGACCCAGAAGTTGATGAGGCTGCACAAAAAGAACTGCAGAAATACTCGATACCGCAACTGCAGTTTTCACAACAGGATCAGGATGCGTTTTCACTGCAAAATGCATACTTTGGTGTTGGTGTTGAGTACGACGGCAAGCGGGCCTCTCTCCCACAGGTGACCGATGTCCGAGATCTTGAGTACAACCTCACCGCAATTCTTTACACCCTCGGAAAGACGAATCTTCCGACAGTTGGCATCTATGGACTCGAGAATGCTACTGCGCAGCTCCAGTCCATCATGACGGCTTCGCGGCTCCAGTTTACAGTGCAGGAGACCTCTGCGATCGATGCCACCTCAAAGGCGATGATGATATTTGCGGATGGGTCGAAGGAGTATACCGATCAGGAGATTTCTGATATCGATCGATATGTGATGAGCGGGGGATCTGCAATCTTCTTTGTCGACGGCGTCTCGGTAAATACCGAGCTCTCGGCCACTCCTGCCAATCACCATCTTTTCGATCTCCTGCAAAAAATGGGTGTAACGGTGAAGCAGGAGCTTGTGCTTTCACAGGCGTCGGAGTTGGTCACCTTTGGCCAAGGTCAAAACGCCTTTCCAACGGTTCTGCAGTATCCATACTGGATCAAAACAAATGAATTTGCAAAGGACACAAAACTCTCAAATATTTCGGTACTGGTCTTTCCGTGGACCGCACCAATTCGCACGAATAATAACGCAACTACGCTTGCATCGACCGAAGCACAGTCATGGACACAGAGTTCAGATTTTACCATTCGACCTGATCTCGCTTCACAGGCGCGACCTCGCGCGTTTGCCTCATATCCTTTGGTCGCCGAGACACGATATGGTAACGGCACCGTCATGGTAATTCCTTCATCAAAGTTTATCCAGGATGCGTACTTGTCCCGAAGTAATGACAACCTTGAACTTGTGCTCAACACCCTCAACGAGTATGCATCGGAAGGTGCGCTCACCGGTATCCGACGACGCTCTGTTGAGTACTACCCGCTTCCAGCTCTCGAGATTACGACCAAGAACATTCTTAAATATCTCCAGGTTGGGCTCGGATCCGTAGTTGTTGCGGTCATCGGGATTGTAGTGCTCCTTCGCCGAAGTCGATCTCAACGATAACCGCTTGAGGTTGGATCGCGAGAACCATATAATTGCTACATGCATGTTCGAACGAGAATTCCTCCATCTCCAACCGGAGAAGATCTTCACATTGGGAGTGTGTACACCGCTTTAATTAACTACATCTTTGCAAAAAAACATGGGGGGGAGTTTATTGTCCGCATTGAAGACACCGATCGGACGCGACTGGTAAAGGGAGCAGAAGAGCGCTTTTTGCAGACGCTCAAAGATTTTGGACTGAACTATGACGAAGGGCCGGATGTTGAGGGGCCGGTAGGTCCATATCGTCAGTCGGAGCGGCTCGATATCTACCAACGGTATGTCAAGGACCTCGTCGAGCAGGGGAAGGCGTACTACTGTATCTGTACCAAAGACAGACTCGATAAGCTGAGAGACGCCCAACAAAAAAAGAAAGAAATTCCAAAGTACGATAAGCACTGTCTCGAAAAACAAGACGAGGTAAAGAAAAAAGTCGACGGTGGGGAGGCATATGTAATCCGGCTGAACGTCGCACCACATGTTGAGGTGGTGTTCAACGATCTTATTCGTGGAGATATTACCATCAACACCGACAACATCGACGATCAGGTGCTCATGAAGTCCGATGGGTACCCAACGTACCACCTCGCCGTTGTGATCGACGATCATTTCATGAAGGTATCGCACATCATTCGAGGTGAGGAATGGATCTCGTCGACGCCAAAGCACGTGCTGCTTTACAACGCGTTTGGTTGGGAAAAGCCGTTGTTTGCGCATCTTCCGCTCCTTCGTAATCCTGACAAATCCAAACTTTCGAAGCGAAAGAATCCGGTCTGGGCATCGTGGTATCTCGCGCAGGGATTTCTCCCCGCCGCGCTTCTCAACTACCTATCATTGATGGGATGGTCCCACCCTCAGCAAAAGGAGCTTTTTGATCTCGAGGAGTTCATGCGGGTATTTGATTTAAAGGATATGAAACCAGTAGGACCTGCATTTGACCCTGTGAAGCTTGAGTGGATGAACGGCATGTACATCCGTCAGACAGAGGACAATGATCTCGTTTCGATGATAGTCGCCTACTACGAAACATACCGGAAACAGTCGCTTGATGTCGAGATGGTAAAGAAATCAATCCCGCTTGTGAAGGAGCGAATAAAAAAACTTTCTGACTATTATCCGCTTGCGGAATGTTATTTTGAACGACCGAAAAAGCACGAGCTAGAGCTGAAAAAATACGGGGATCTGATCAAAAAAATGCGTTCCGTTCTTGCAAAAATAACAGACTGGAGGGCAGAAACTATCGGACATGACCTTCAGAATCTCGCACAAAACGAAGGGGTGAAAAACAGCGAGTTTTTTATGGTGACACGTGTCGCGATCACCGGAAAGAAAATCTCTCCACCCTTGAATGAGACGATGGAACTCCTTGGGCAGGAAGAGTGTCTGGCACGACTACAGATGTAGATTGTTCACCGACGCTCGATAGATGCAGTACTCACAGTCTGCATGGGGCATTGGAGGTTGTGAGTCGCTCAGGACTTCTTTCATTTCATACAATACTCCTTCAATCCATTGGTCCTTGCCCTTATAAGCAATGAGCTTTACATCAAACTCAAGTTTTCCGTCGAATGCAGCTCGATCCTTCTTACCATTTACATAAACAAAGTAACCAGTGTCAGAAATATCGAAACCATTATGACGGAACAGCCATTGGTAGATTTCCATCTGCCGTCGGTATTGGTTGTGCCATTTTGTATCTTCGAGCTGAACTTCACCTTGTTTGCTTGTTGCTTTATAGTCCACGATGTGTAGCTTCTTCTCCGCATCTTCCCAGATATCATCGATGGCACCAAAGACCTCAAAGTTCGTCTGATGATGGAGATAGTTAATACCGGTAAAGTTCGCTCTCCAAACATCAATCTTTGGATGAGAGAATGGGATCGCATCAACTCCATATTTTTCTAGGAGGGGATGTTTTGTCTTCTTTGCTCGATGAATATCAAACTCCTTTTTCAAGAGCGTATCAACTGCGGAGTTTAAGGTAAATGGTGGCGTCGAAGGTTGGGAGATTCCTTTTCGATGGTCAAGCCATGAGCAGAGTGGGCAGTTCATAAACTGGTCAATCTTCGATCGGCTGATGCGATACGGGGTCGCAGATGTAGGGTCAAACAAGATCTTTGGTCGCTTCGCGTAGGAATATGCCATTCATGTATTGTAGCTTAATACATGAGCTCCTGCCAGTGCGGATCAACCTCGACACGGAGGTCGAGAAAAACCTTCTTATTAATGGCGAGCTCGATCTCCTTGCGCGCCATACTTCCCATCTCTTTAATCTTCCTTCCCTGAGCTCCGATAATCATTCGTTTGTACCGGTCATCGATGGTAAGAATGCGAGCTTTGATATACGTTATCCCATTATCACGATCGGCGATCTCATCCACGATCGCAGTAACGGTATACGGAATTTCCTCTCCCATCTTCAGGAAGATTTTTTCTCTGATGAGTTCTGCAAGGAATGTTTTGCTGTCGATGTTGAGGAGGGGATTCGTAATCGACCCGAATACGCCTCGGTTGGAATTCTCCTCAGGAAGTAGTTCAAAGATTTTATCAAGAAGTGGCTTTACATGTTTTCGATCAATTGCCGAGATCTTATACACATGTTCAAATTCATCCCGAAGAAATTCATACTGGGGAAGATATGTTTCTTCCTGAAGGTCTACCTTGTTTATGACGAGAATTTTTGGTTTATGAATACCTCGCACGATTCCCAACACCTTTGACTCTTCATAGTCGCGTCTTCGGGTGTGATCGACCATGTAGATCACTATATCTGCCACCTGATCAACGGCATGCATGGTCTGCATGTTAATTTTCTTTGAGAGCGTATCTTTAACCTTATCAAAAATCCCGGGCGTGTCGACAAACTCGATCTCACCTCGCTCATCTTGATAGAGCGCGTGAATAGGGAAGCGGGTGGTCTGTGGTTTTGGCGATGTAATCGCTACTTTCTGCCCGATCAGATTATTGACAAACGTAGACTTCCCCACATTTGGTCTCCCGA
>CAYOIN010000015.1:0-25418 GCA_964404095.1 uncultured Gammaproteobacteria bacterium
CCTATCTGTTAAAGTGCACGATCAAACAAAGAAGAACTATATTGTATTCAATTTAGGATCGAAAGTCAATGAGATTTTTTCCGGCTCTCAGTTCAGGGCAGCTGGATACGCAGTCTCTGTACCTGCTCGGCTCGACGACTCACTTTGAGGATGCCATTGATCGTTGCGTGTTGCTTCTGCTCAGCGATTTTTACCGGGATATTAAGCTCCTTGGTAAAGTAACGATCGATCTGTGGAATGTTCGCGAGTCCGCCGGTGAGGAGCACGCCGTTCTTATATAGCTCATCAACAACCTCTGGAGGGGCGAGTTCGACCACCTCTTTCATTGCATCGAGAATGTGATTAAAGGAGGTGAGGAGTGCTTCTTTTATGTCTGCCGATCGAACCTTGATCGATTTAGGCAGTCCGGTCTCCAGCGACTTTCCTCGTACCTGCATAACGGTGTCCTCATCGCCGAAGGTAATCAAGGTTTTCTTCAGCTCCTCGCAGGTATTCTCTCCCAGAACGATCCCATGTTTCAGATAGAGGTAGTTGTACACAAGTTTATTCATATGTTCGCCCGCGGTCTTGAGTGTTTTCTGGAGTACCACGCCACCACCGCTCAAAATAGATATTTCGATCAGGCCACCTCCCATATCGATGATACAAACGGGATGATGAATGAAGACATTGCATCCACATCCAATCCCGGTAACGATCGCCTTCTCGTAAATGGAGACCTCCGATGCGCCGCATTTATAGAGAACCTCCTCAACAGCTTTTTGTTCGATCTCGGTCGCGATCGAAGGAACGGCGGTGTGAATATGGAGTCCGGGTTTTATGAATGGGTACGAGTGGAGATACGGTGCGACTGCACGACTCATATTTTTCTGAACGAGAGCAACCGATCCATCAAAACTAGAGATGACGGAGTTGACCATCGGCTTTTCAATCTTAATATACTCCGGGACCTTTCCAACGATGGACTTCGCTTCAGACCCAAAAAAAACATACTCGTTCGTTCGCAGATTTCGTGCGGTGATCATCGGTTCATCAAGGTTGATGCCTTTATCACGAATACCGATTCGCATCTGAACCGTGCCCAGATCGATTGCAACATTCATCGAGCTCAGAAGTGGAACGCGCACTTTTTGAATTTTTTGTATAAAATGCATTATGCTGAGAAAAATTGGTCGGTTCATTTATTATAACCTGTTTTTCCTCACTCCTCTTCTGGTTCTCTCCACAACCTCTGAGCTATTCGAGTTGAACAAGATGAATCTTATCTACGCCTCTTCGGTATCGATCTTCTCGATCATTGTATTTTCGATGATCCGAACAAGAAAAATAGTTGTTCCCCGACTTCCCTTCCAGATACCGTACTTCATCTTTCTCACGGTGATAACCGCATCGTTCCTTTTTTCGATCGATCGTCATGTTTCGTGGTTTGGTTACTATGGTCGATTCAATGGCGGACTGCTTTCGATGCTGGCTTACGGAGTGATAATGTACGGAGTAGTATATTTTTTTACTGCAAAAGATCTTCGGTCGATCTTGACAACTACGTTACTCTCATCAACCGTTGTGCTGATATGGGGACTACCCGGACTTTTCGGTCGAGATCTTTCCTGTCTCCTGTTTGCTGGACAGTTTAACAACAGCTGTTGGACCGATCATTTCAGACCGGCTGAGCGTATGTTCTCAACGCTTGGCCAGCCAAACTGGCTGGGCGCATATTTCGCGATCCATTTTTTCATTGGTCTCTATGCGCTGCTGAGCAATCACTGGAAACGGTGGTACCTCAGCTACGGATACCTCCTCCTCATATGGATCGGCCTTCTTGCTACGAAATCTCGCTCGGCACTGCTTGCGGTTGGAATCGCGGCTAGTGTGTTCGGAGTAGCTATCTGGTGGGCGGGGCTGCGCGAGACGCTCTCACCACATAAAAAAAGACTGGTTGTGCTCGGGTTCCTCGGTCTTGTAGCTGTTCTGATCCTTAAGACCGGCATCGAACGAGTGGATAGAGTGTTAAATCTTCCTGCACGGTCGGTGAAGACAGTGTCCACTCCGGTCGCTGTGCGGCCGCTCTCCTCGGAGGTGACCGAGTCGCTTGATATTCGAAAGATCGTATGGCGTGGCGCCATCGACCTGCTCCGTAGGTATCCCGTTCTTGGCACCGGTCCCGAAACTTTTGCGATCGGTTATACCTTTGTGCGTCCTCCTGAACATAACCTCACCTCAGAATGGGACTACATCTATAACAAAGCACATAATGAGTATCTGAACTATGCTGCGACCACCGGAGGTATTGGTTTGATCACCTACCTCGCATTTGTTCTCGCGGTACTCATCTATCTCCATTCCATGGTAAAGGACGCAGATCCTGGAATCCGCCTGGTCTCAGCAACCTTCCTCGCAGCGTACGTTACCATACTGGTTACTAATTTTTTTGGATTCTCGACCTCAGTAATTCAGTTGTTTTTTTTCCTTCTCCCTCCACTATTACTTCTTGCATCGGGACGGGGGGCGATAGATCTGGTATCCCGTGCTCGCAGTGCACAGGTTATTCCGATTCAGAAGCTTCAGACTGCCTGCGTTGTTATTTTTTTTCTATTCTGTCAATCATGGATCCTGATGTTCTTCATCGCGGATACACAGTATGCGCAGGCACTTGTCTACGAAGCAAATGACGACATCGTCACTGCGTACAAACATCTCCACACCGCCGAGTCTCTCCATCACGAGCCGGTCTACCTCGATAAGCTCTCAAACTACGAGGCGAACCTCGCACTCATCGCTGCTTCGCAGGGTAAAAATGATATTGCAGAAAAATCGCTCCAGCAGTCTCAACTTCACGGAGCCCAGGTTCTGAAATCATCACCCTATAACGTCCAGTTCTGGAAGACAAACGCAAAAAACAACCTTATCTACTATCAACTCACGTCGAACCAACAGTACCTATTCGACGGACTCAAAGCCATTCAGACATCGATGACGATTGCTCCCACCGATCCGAAACTCCCCTACTCAGAGGCGGTTTATTATTCCGTACTTTCGAGTGAGGCAAAGAAGTCAACGGAGAAAGCAACCTTCACGCGACTGGCACGTGAGAGTCTCGATGACGCATTAGCGCTCAAGCCGAACTATGAGGCTGCGAAGGTCTTCCGAGCGAAGGTATCTACGGAGTAGTGTTCGGGCTCGAAACACCGTACTTACAGGTCCCTCCACAGGTTCCCGCGTAGCCACCTTGATTCACTCCCGTTCCAGTATCGTCGGTGCGCTCAAGCGTGGAGTACAGCTGGTATGACTGTGATGTTCCGCCGGTATTCCCCCTCACATAGTGATACGCATAGCTCCCCCCCGCCGGATCGGTTGGAATGGTACGGAGGTAGCAGTTTGCAGCGGAAGCACAGAGGTCTGCTGCGGTAATAGACGCAGGATAGAGCGCATTGTCGCCATAGTAGGCCTCGACCGCTTTTTGAATAGTACCGAGATCTGCCTTTCTTCGTGCGTCTCTCGTTCGTTCAATCGACGCTGTGAAGCTTGTTACCCCGGCCACCGATAAGATGCCAAGAATCGCCGTCACCACAATCACCTCAATAAGAGAGAATCCAGACTTCATACCTTCACAGTACAAAAAAAACCGGCTTTGTTCAAGCCGGTTTTTAAACTATGGAATAGTTTGGTTCTTAGAAAGAACAGTAATTACAGGTCGTACTTGCGTTGGTGCAGTTCACCGAGGTACCAAGTGTTGCACAGGTTTCGTCGGTGTAAACACCGTTCATCCCCGCTGCAGTTGGGTACTGAGTCTTCGTGTTCTTCGAGTACGGCACGTACGAGATGGTAAACGATGCCCCACCAGCCGCGAGATTAAACGAGATCAGAGCATCTGGTGTCAGGGCTGACTTCAGCTCTCCTGATGCCTGAAGCTCTGCAAGCACTGCCGCACCACAGGTTCCTGCAGTGGCAAACTTCGTCTGGCTCGCTGCGTTCGTACAGGGAGCTCTATAGGCGGCACAGTTTGCGCTGGTACACCATGGATAGTAGAGTTTTGCCGCGTAGTATCTATTGATTGCGTCTCGAATTTCGCCACTCGTTGTTACGAGTTTGGTGTCATTTGCGCGATTCACCTGCTCAACCGGATCAAGTCCGATCAGAACGGCGACTGCGAGAATGCCGACGATCGCAATAACGATTAACAACTCCACAAGAGTGAACCCTTTTTGAAAAAGCTTTCTCATATATTAGTAATGATGATAATATCCCCTACTTTTGAACTTAGTAATACATTCAATGTAGATGGTTCTCAATCTGATGTCAAGATCAAGAGCGTATGATATAATAAACACATGGCTCCACTACCAAAACGCAAACATTCGAAGGCTCGAAAAGGGCGCAGGATGATCGTTAAGTCCGTACAGCTCAACAACCTTGTTGTCTGTGATAACTGTCAAAAACCGAAGTTACCACACAGACTGTGCAAGTACTGTGGTAAGTAATCCACTCATTGAGGTCATCTTCGAATGACATATCTTTATGGATAGTCGACACGAGAAGCGAAGAGAACTCCTCCAGAAGCTATTCGTACTGGGATTCGATCAGACAACGGTCGATGAATCGGTGCGTCCGATTCAAGAACATCTTGCAACAATCGACGAACTCATTCGTTCCCATGCCACCCGTTATCCACTCAAAACGATTGCTCGCGTAGACCTCGCGATTCTTCGGCTCGCTCTCTATGAGCTCTATATTGAGAAAAAAAATCCGGACAAAGTAATCATCGATGAGGCGGTGACACTCGCACGAGAGTTTAGTAATGAGAAATCATACTCGTTTGTTAATGGAGTGCTCGGCGCAATTCTTGCGGAGCGCCCAACATCATAATTATTAATTCGAATATCAGTAATACTATGACCAACCTAGCATCACTTGAAAAGCACATCGGTGTCATATTCAAGAACAAAAAATTATTGGAAAACGCCTTTATTCACCGTTCGTATCTGAATGAGCATAAGGCACACTCGCTTGTTTCAAATGAAAAACTAGAGTTTCTTGGTGATAGCGTTCTGTCGCTCATTACGTCGATGTACCTCTACTCTCGATACCCAACCCTGCAGGAGGGAGACTACACCGAGATTAAGTCTGCCATCGTGAAGACCGGAAGTTTGGCGGACGCAGCTCGAGAACTTCAGCTCGGGAAGTACCTCTTTCTTTCGAAGGGTGAAGAGGCGGGAAATGGACGCGAAAACACGAACATTCTCGCCGACTGTTTTGAAGCATTGATCGCATCGATCTTCATTGACAAGGGATTCAACGTTGCGTACGACTTCGTGCTGACCTATCTGTTCGGGAGCAACCTCGATCGAATTGTGGAAACGAAACAGTACCTCTCTGCGAAGAGTCTGCTCCAGGAGAAGGTGCAGGCTCGTTACAAGCAGACACCTGATTATCGTACGCTTCGAGAAGATGGACCAGAACACAATCGCACATTCACTGTCTCGGTATTCGTGAAGAACAAAGAGGTGGGAACAGGGAACGGCAAGTCAAAGAAGGAAGCAGAAGAGCAGGCGGCGAAACAGGCGCTAGCAACGCTAAAAAACTGATCTATTCTCAATTTGTGTGGTATAATGAAGCTATGGCAGCAACAGTTCGACTCATGAGGCTCGGAAAAAAAGGACATGCGACCTACCGCATTGTCGTTGTTGATAAACGAAAACCAAGAACGAGTGCATACATTGAGGCAATCGGAACCTACAATCCTCACGAAAAGAAGGTACCTGCGGTTCAGATTAAGAAAGAAAAACTCGCATACTGGCAAGGAAAAGGCGCACAGCTTTCTGAAGGGTTTGCAAAGCTCCTGAAAGGGAAAGATCGCATTAACTTCATCTAACTCTCGATCACACGTTACTGAAACGGATTCTGTTTTGTTGAGTACCCCTCTGGTGTAGTTGTTTGTTGTGGTTGATCGTTGCTCACAATCGAGAACTTTACTTTATCTCTGAGTTCATTGAGTTCCTGAATCGAGGACTGAAAGTCGAGCGACTCGTCGGTGTTGATGAGCGGCTTTTCGTTATAAAAATTGAGACTCAAACCTACCTCACCGGCACGGAGTGGATCGATACCGATGCGTTCTGCGGTGATCAAACGCCCCCCACCAAAATTATAGTCTCGAAGAAGGCTGAGAAATGTGTCCGTATTCCCCTGTCCTGAGACAGACAACGAAAGTTTCTTATCACTCGACTGACTCAAATTTACAACATAGTTGTTAATCGAGAATCCCGATGACTGAGAAAGTCGTTCGAGTGCATAGATCATAGAAAAATAGTCTTCGGAGTCTGGAATGAGTGAGGTAATGAGTGCGAGGTCCTGATCGATGTCCTCACTGTTTTCGCTAACTAAGGACTCAAGAATTCGTTTTCTGGACTCCAATTTTTGGAGTTCATTCTGCTCCCGTTGCATCGATGCAGTGCTTTTATTGATGTGAGCAAGGAAGTACGGTACGAGATATCCTGACACAAGCATGAGTAGGAAAAATAATCCAAGATAGACGAGGTTCTGTTTGATGAGGAACTGTATGTATGGTCTTGTCTGTTTACTCATGAATTTTTTTAAAAACACCCTTGAACGAGAGTTCATACCGCGAGCCGTTATTATCACTGGCGCCTTTCCCGATGAAGTCAACAAGATCTAACGACTCAAAGTTTTGTTTGAAGTCGTTTGACTCTATAAACTGAAAAGACCGAGACATTTCATCGAAGGTATTAAATGCGAGTTTAAACTGTAATGCGCGCGACTTATCAATCGTAAAGTCTTTGAGAGTTGCACTCTGACTACTTTCCTGTAGCGTTGCGACAAGGAGTTCGTAGTAGGGAATGAATCGAGCGTCGTCCTGCATAAACGTATGGTAGGCATTCAACTTCTTGGATAGTCGGATGAGCTTCACCTCATCTGTTTTATAGTTGGAAAGATCTCGGAGTACTGCTTTTTTCTGGTCTTGAACCGATCTCAACTGGAACGACTGAATAACTAAAAAAATACCGAGCCCACCAATAACAACAAACAATACGACGCTGTACAGCAGCAACAAGGTTCGGAACAATCCAAAGTACCCCTCGATTTTATAGTAGTCTTGCTTGCTGGAAAGGAGATTAATGCGTGTTTTCTTCATCCGCTCTATTGTGTTGAAATGATAGTTTGGGTAACCCGCTCACCGCACCTCTGATATCACACCAAATTTCCACCAACGGTTGTGATAAAGTATGGAAGCTGATTTTTAAAAAAATCTACCATGGTGCCTTTCTCAAAATAGGGGTACATATCGAGCGTAGTGATCGGGATACCAAACGCTTTTGAGAGAAGCTTGTCAATCTCAAAAAATCGCAGCGAGTCCTGCATTGTAAATCCACCGACCAAGGTCAGTCCGTAGGTGCTGTTCATCACATTCACTGCTTTTTGGATTTCTGTTAAGAAGTCCTTCATTGCTGGCGCCAATATTGCTTCCAATGAATAGCTTGCATTTTTCGAAACCCCTACTGTTTTCAGGAGTTCATCTGCCTTGTTTGCGGGAACATTGAGGTTGATCTGAATTTCCTTGAGAAAAAGCGAGGTGCCGATGTTAAATACATGGTTGTAGTTCAGTATTCCGGTTGACTGGTCAAAGCAGTAGACCGTGGTTGAGTTATGCCCCATATTAATCAGCATCACCGCAGGTTTTCCTGTCCCTGATGTATTTTTCCGGAAGAGCTGTGAGCTCACGCGAGCAACTGCACTGATTTCTGTTTCGATTGCTTCGGGAATGAGGCCAATCTGCTCAACCAGGATCTCGACCCGTTGAATCAGTTTTTTCGGCGCAGCTGAAATCAGTGCCAGGAGCTTATTATCCTTCTGGTTTTCATGCACTACCTCGATGTCGATATTCGTTTCATCTAAGGGCATGGGGATAAACTGATCAGCCTGATATTTGATTGCCGATAAGAGTTCCTTCTCATTGAGCTTTGGCATCTCCACAAATCTACTGAAGGTGTGTGCGTCGGGGAGGATGACATGAACGGCGCGCTTTTTAATGTGGAGCTGTTCTACCACTTTTTTGATCCCATCACCAAGTTTCTGAATTGAGGTCTCGGTGTCGCTTTTAAAAAAGAGCTCATCGGTCACCACCATTCCGAGAGCGTCGGCGACGAATTTATTGCCGGTTACATGGATATCGCCGATTTTGGTGTAGGTCTCACCAATATCCACAACAAAATAATCTTTCGCCATACTTAAAAGTAACAAATTACCTATGCCACCGTCAACAACAGGAGTATCTAGTGGGGTCGGAGTGCAACCGTTGTGCGGTAGGTGAGCGAAACGGTATTGATCGGTTCGGTGACGGTGTAGGTCGCGGTTATCACCGGTGTGCCGAAATCAGAAGCACGTGAGCAACTAAACGAAACATTCTCGATTGTCACGGCTGTGTTTGTGAGCGGTATTGTGGTCGATCCGGTAGCTTCATACTGGAGAACCCTTTTCCCCGTTACCCCATCGATGGTTGTGCTATAGCCAAAGTATGATGAGGAGAGTTCTGCTTGTTGAAAATACATATTCGTATTATTGGACGAGCTGGATGCCCCGGTAGTGCAGATTGCATTCGGCGAGGCAAGGGTGCCGTTGTATGTTCCGACGGCGTTGTTTCGAATGGATGTCTTCATGTGATTCAGAACGAGATCTCCTTGTCGCTTCACTGCCTGAAGAGCAAGGACTCTTCCCTGCTGTCGAATGAGTGTATAGGTAAGTCCAAACAGTGACGGAATGACAAGAGTGACTATTGAAAAAACAACGAGAAATTCGATGAGGGTAAACCCTTTTTTTCTGTGAACCGCCATTCCGTTTCGGGAGAAGGCGGGATTATGTACTGTACTGTTCATAGTGTAAGGATTATTCGATCTGGGCAAACACGGTCCGAACGGTTACGGACTGACTCTGACTCGAGATGCCGATCCAGGTAACGGTCGATGAGACCTCAATATTCGAGGCTGAGTTTTGGAGCGTCACCGTGCGATTAAATCGACCTCCAAGAGAGTATGCCGTGGCTCCTGATGTGGCACATGCACCGGTAGACGGCCAGGACGAGATGGTTGCTGAGTTGAAGCAGTAACTATGGCTCGATCGAGCAGCAAACGACGTCCAATCAGACTCCTTTTGACCTCGCATCCATTCGATGGCTTCGTCTGCGTAGTGGGTTGCGTAAATCTTGTTTTCGTTTGTCTTCATAACGCCGAGCGAAAATGCAGATACCGCAGCTGCAACGACGTAGAAAATCGAAACAATAGCCGTGAACACCAAGATCTCGATAAGGGTGAAGCCGCTCCTCCTTATGGACATGAAGGTTGAGATGAACTCATAACTCCCCCGGTGATCGAGATCGCTGAACAGGTGTTATTCGAGATGTTTTTAAAGGTGATGGTGGTATCGGTGGTCGGGATACCGGTGAGCTTTGGAAATAGTATTGAGGTTGAGGTGAGCAGTACAATATTGGCGTTCGATGGATCAATGGTGTAGGTGATGGTTCCGTAGGTAGTAGTCGTTGTCGGATTGAGGTCCTGCGCGCACTGTCCTTGAAGTGTATATCCACCTTGTGCAGATGATGTTACCACAATACCGCTGAACGAATAACCGGCTGGACAGGCGCTACTTACATCCTCTCCAACGGAAGCCCGCTTCTGCGCCAGTGTTAACACCGCAATCATTCGTTGTGTCTCACTTCCGAGCTTTGATGACTCAAGAAAGTTATTGTACGCCGCGATCGATACCGTCGTGATCAGGCTCACGAGACCGATAACGATCAGAAACTCGATAATACTAAAACCCTTCTTAAATTTTGTTTTCATATATCATACTGAACTCGTTTCAGTATCTCATGTGACAACTGGTATTCAGATCCTGAAATAAATTCAGGATGACCACGACTTCGTCGTTGTCACTTCGCACCGTATGGGCCCAAACAGTAGTTACACGCGGTGCTTCCCGAACAACTACCTGTCGGAGTCGTCGTACAGCTACTCGTCGAAGATAACAACGCACCAACCACATAGTCCGAGCAGAAGGTGGTCGAGTTGTCGCACCCAGCTGGGAGCGCTGAGTACTGGTAGCTATTTGTCGTAGAGGGATCTGCAGGGAGTTGGCTGATATATACCGTCGGTGCTGTGAGTGTTGTGAGTACGGTGGGATAATAGCCGTTCGTACTCCGATACTGCTCGAGAGCGGATCGAATCTGTTCAAGATCGAGTTTTCTTCGGGAGTCCTGACCCTTCTGTCGGACATTCACAAAGTTCGGTAGGAGGAGTGTCACGAGGGTAGCCATAATAGCGATCACAATCAACAGTTCTACAATGCTAAACCCATGCTTCCTCATGTTCATACCTACTATTACGTTACATCGTTTTTCTGTGAGAGTCAAGGAACCCTTGAACGACAGAGTTACGATCGTCGTTTTGCTGAAATGAGAATCATGTCGAGGGCGGTTTGTGGATCCACATTATTGTGCTTTAGGAGATTTCGTTGTGTAATCAATTCCTTGAGAATTCGAGGCGCCTCAGGTCGAGCGCTCAACTCGGTTCGGTACTGATGCAGTAGCCCGTCAATCACCTCCGGTATCTCTGTTTTCGGAACGCTGTTTGAAAGCGTGGCAAAGGACACAGAAGGCTGTTGTAGTAGTGTGACGAGACGGTCGACAGTCGCTTTTTTTGTTGGTGTAACAGGATCCCGAAGGAGTACGATCTGCGACCGTGACCGAATGGTGGGAAGGAGGCGAGATGATCGCTCCGCAGAGAGGACTAACGAGATCTGCTCTTGATGCTCCTCGAGTGTTTTGAGGAAGGCATTCTGCGCTTCGATCGAAGCGGTATCAAAGTTTTTGAGATGAAAGAGACGTGGTTCAGATACATGATGGTCGGTTTCTCTGATGATCTCTCGCACCTCACGGATCGAAAACTCCTTTCCTTCCGGGGAATATTCGAAGACGTTATATGCATGGATCTGCCTGTCCTTCACAAACTGTTTGAGATAGTCGTTCAGGAGGTCGGGGTTACTGGTTTCTACGATAATCGGAAGCATGGGGGTATTATATCCTAAACTGCGAAGCCTCAAGTAATGAGTATTGAGTATTGAGTATTCAGTGTTGTATATTGAATGTATGAACGTCGCTCCAAAAAAACTGCTTGCACAGCTGATGAAAAATTCGGTTGTTGATCAACAGTCCGCTGATCGTTATGAGCTTGATAGTCTTCAGAAAAACGAGGATATTTACGAGTATCTCCTCAAGCATACCTCTATAGCGAAACAAAGTATCCTCAAGGCCGCAGGCGAACTGATGAATATACCGTATGTTGATCTCGCCTCGTCACCAATTGACCCGCAGGCACTGAGTCTCATATCCGAATCTATTGCGCGAAAGTATAGTATCATCCCCTATCGCTTCGACTCAGCAAACGCAACGCTGTTTATCGCAACAGCCGATCCGTACAACACCTATCTCGGCGACTTTATCTCGCAGAAGGTAAATAAGCGAGTTGTTCTTGCGCTGGCAGTCCAGCAAGATATCGTCAAGGCATTGGATGTATCCTACTCGCAAGGTCTTTCTCCTGAGGTCAAGGAGGCGCTGAAAGAGTACCAACCGAAAGAGCTCCAGTCACAAGAAACCGTTACCTCGATCAAAGAGGCGCCGGTTGCAAAGATCGTCTCGACCATCCTCGAGTTTGCATTCAAAAGTCGCGCATCAGATATTCATATTGAGCCAGAGGAGGCGCGCACGAGGGTTCGGTATCGCATCGATGGTATTCTGAGCGAAAAGCTATCGTTACCAAGAGTAATTCATGATGCGGTCGTTTCGCGTATCAAGATTCTGAGTCAGATGAAGATCGATGAAAAGCGAGTTCCCCAGGATGGGAGATTCAGCTTTAAGCTCGGTATCGACGAGGTTGATCTGAGAATATCATCGCTTCCTACGGTTCATGGCGAGAAGATCGTGATGCGGTTGCTCAAGAAGACCGGAGGAATTCCCCACCTCGCCGAGCTCGGGCTCCGCGGACCACAGCTGCGAGATCTCGAGAATGCGGTATTGAAGCCGTATGGAATTGTCCTCGTGACCGGCCCGACCGGGTCAGGAAAGACCACGACGCTCTACTCGATCCTCTCAAGGCTCAATAAACCAAGTGTGAATATTGCAACGCTCGAGGACCCGGTGGAGTACCAGATGCCCGGCATTAATCAGGTGCAGGTCAATGTTCAGGCAGGACTGACCTTCGCTAGTGGCCTTCGATCTTTTCTCCGACAGGATCCGAACATCATACTGGTTGGAGAGATTCGCGATAAAGAGACAACGCAGCTGGCAATCCAGGCAGCGCTCACCGGCCATCTCGTCTTCTCGACGCTACACACGAACGATGCGTCTACCGCGATACCCCGACTCATCGATCTTGGTGCTGAACCATTCCTCATAGCATCGGTTCTTCATGCCTGTCTTGCACAACGAATTACTCGGAAGATCTGCGACTCCTGTAAGGAGTGGTACACACCGGTCGAACAGGTGCAGAACTCCGTGAGAACGGTGTTGGGGGATCTGATGCCGGCGAAGTATAAGAACAATGCCCCGATCCAACTTGCACGAGGAAAAGGCTGTGCTGACTGTAACAAGACAGGGTATCAAGGTCGAATCGCGATCTTCGAGATTGTAAACATCACACCGGAGATCAATAAGATGATCATCTCCCATCAGACGGCCGCAGAGATCGAGGATCAAGCAAAGAAGCAAGGACTCATCACGATGAAGCAGGATGGGTATCTTAAGGCGCTTGATGGTATTACAACGGTGGAGGAGGTACTCCGTGTCGCGGAGGTATAACCATATGGATATTCAACAACTACTACAACTGGCGATTGAGCGAAAGGCATCGGATATTCATCTGGTGCCCGGGTACTATCCAGCATTTCGCATTGACGGAGTGTTATACCAGATGTCGACCCTCCCACTATTGACGCCGCAGGTAACCAACCAACTCATCAACGCATTTCTTACGAATGAACAGCGAGAAAATCTGCAGGTAAATAAGGAAATTGACCTCGGATTTGAGAAAGACAACAGTCGCTTCAGGATTAATGTATACCATGCACGAAACTCGATGGGTGCCTCGCTACGCATTATTCCTGCCACCATTCAGACGATCGAACAGCTGATGCTCCCCTCTTCGTTTAACTCACTGTCGGACTTTAACTCAGGACTCGTGCTCGTGACCGGTCCGACCGGTGAGGGAAAGAGTACGACCTTAGCCTCGATCATCAATAAAGTAAACCTCAATCGGCAGGCGCACATCATCACCATCGAAGATCCGATCGAGTACGTCTATCCAAAGGCAAAGTCTGTTGTTTCACAGCGAGAGCTCCATCAGGACACGCACTCATGGAGTATTGCACTGCGATCGGTTCTTCGAGAAGATCCCGATGTGGTGCTCGTCGGTGAGATGCGCGACTATGAATCAACGCAGTTAGTGCTCACCATCGCAGAGACCGGGCATCTTGTTTTTTCTACCCTCCACACAACGTCATCACCAGAAACCATCAATCGTATTATCGATATGTTTCCGTCGCATCAACAGAATCAGGTGAGATCCCAGCTGGCCGGTGTACTCCGAGCTGTTGTGTCGCAGCGTCTGATGCCACGATCCGACGTCCGTGGCCGAATTCCTGCGGTTGAGCTTCTTTATAACTCATCAGCGGTATCCTCTATCATCCGCGACGGGAAACCGTACCTGCTCGATAACGTACTCCAGACATCTGACAAGGATGGATTCATCTATTTTGAACGAAATCTTGCCCAGTTAGTGAAGGAAGGTAAGATTAGTAAAGAGACGGCTCGCGCGTACTCATTGCGGCCAAAGGACCTGGAGAAGTACCTTGTATAGGCCGGTACTTCTTCGGCAAATCGAGCAATCATCACTATGCTGTACAAATATCGGGCGATCAAAAACGGTAAGGTTGAGTCAAAGACAATTGATGCGTTTAGCACCGAAGACGTTGCAAGTTTTCTTCGCCAGAAAGACTACTTCGTTATCGATATTCGTCGCGACCGGGCTGGTTCCATCGTCGGGGTGGAGAATTTCCTGAATCGTGTTACCTTCAATGACGTTGTAGACTTCACCCGTCAACTCGCGATCATGTTGAACGCCGGTCTTACGATCGTTGAAGCACTCGAGATCTTACGAAAGCAGGTTATGAAGGAGTCGCTCCATAAAATCATTATCGACATAGAGACACAGATTAAGGCCGGTAACTCGATGTCGTTCGTGCTGCGACAGTACCCGCAGTATTTTTCAAACCTCTACATCGCATTGGTGAAGTCCGGAGAGGCATCGGGTAAGTTATCTGAGATTCTTCTCCGTCTTTCTGAAAATCTTGAAAAACAGCGTGAGTTTCGAGGAAAGCTTCGTGGCGCGCTGATCTATCCCGTCTTTATCCTCTCCGCAATGGTTGGCGTCATGTTTATCATGATCACCTTTGTAATTCCGAAGCTCCTCGAGCTCTACAAAAATTTCCAGGTCGATCTTCCATTCTCGACGAAGCTGCTCATTGCGATCTCAAGTTTTTCAGCTACGTTCTGGCCGATTATCTTGCTCGTTGTTGCCGGTACCATCATCGGCGTTCGCCAGTTCTTACAAACGAAGCGTGGGAAAGTGATGAAGGACTCGCTCGTGCTCCAGCTCCCGGTAGTAAAAGGAGTTATTCGCATGGCCGCCCTCGTTGATAGCACGAGAACACTCGCGATTCTCGTCGGATCGGGTGTCTCAATTCTTGAAAGTCTCTCGATTATTATCGACACTACCGAGAACCTGATCTATAAGGAGTCGTTTGCGAAAGTGTATAAAAAAGTTGAGAAGGGGCAGTCGCTCGGGGGTGCGTTTGGTGAGGATCTTCTCTTCCCGCCAATTCTCACCCAGATGACGATTGTTGGTGAGAATACTGGACATCTGGACGATACGCTTACTCGACTATCGAAGTATTTTGAATTTGAGTCAGAGCTCGCAATCAAGACGATGACAACGCTGATCGAACCATCCATTCTCGTGATTCTTGGACTGAGTGTCGGAGGACTTGTGTTCTCAATTATTACCCCAATCTACAATCTCACCACGAGCATCAAGTAACACTCTAGTCCTTCGCGATTGAGGATACCGACCGTGCTTCAAGCGCTGATTTGATGCGCGGATAGTCATGAACCGAATAGTACTTCGTAAACATCACAACAGCCTCTCTGCTCTGTTGAATCAGCGTCGTGTCCGCGAGTGATGCGATTCTCAGTTCTGTATATCCATGTTGTTTTGTTCCGTAAAGTTCACCGATGCCCCGACTTCGCAGGTCATACTCTGCTATGTCGCTCCCCTTTCCATGACCGGCAAAAAACTGGAGTCGTGGGGACTGGGCGGAGCTGAGCTCTGACGGGAAGAGGAGACAGTACGACTGCTGGTCACCTCTCCCAACCCGACCTCTCAGCTGATGGAGTTGTGCAAGTCCGAAGCGTTCCGCTCCCTCAATGAGGATGATGGTCGCCGTGGGAACGTCGATTCCTACCTCAACAACCGACGTCGACACCAGAATATCGATCTGCTTCTCTTTGAATCGTTGCATGGTCTCAAGTTTGAGTGCGGCCTTCATCTTTCCATGAAGGAGGCCGACGGTACGATGTGGGAACACCTCTCGAGCAAGTCGCTCCGACTCCTTCTGCGCAGCGCGGGTAGTAGCAAGTGATTCTCGTTCAGACTCATCAATCAATGGACAGATGACGTACGTCTGAGCCCCCCGACTGAGCTGTTCATCAATCCACTGGTATGCGGCGGGGCGTTTGTGTGAAGGAACAACCCAGGATTTTATCGGAAGACGATTCTTCGGCATTTCATCCAAAACAGACATGTCGAGTTCGCCGAAGATGGTGAGTGCGACGGTGCGAGGTATCGGCGTTGCCGTCATGGTGAGAAGATGCGGATGGAGACCGCGATTTTTCAGCTCGGCTCGTTGCTTGACACCGAAGCGATGCTGCTCATCGATGATGACAAGCCCAATGGTTTCGGAGGCGAAGGATGTGTGAAGTAACGCATGTGTTCCAACAACAATACCAGGTGATACAACGGTGCGTTGGAGTTTTTTATTTGATCCGGTAATAAGTTGTACCGGTACCTTTAAAAAAGAAAACAGTTCTGAGAGGGTATTGTAGTGTTGTTGTGCGAGAATTTCGGTTGGGGCCATCACAAGAGTGTCATAGCCATTCATGTACGCAGCATATGCGGCAACTGCCGCAACCGCAGTTTTCCCGGAACCAACATCTCCTTGTAAGAATCGGTTCATCGGCTTTTGTTGGGTAAGATCATCCAGAATTTCACGTACCGCTTTCTGTTGAGCGGCTGTCAGCTCGAAGGGGAGTCTCGCGATGAACGACTCGATATGTGTATATCGATCTCCCAGACGAAACGGTGTTCCGACGCGTTCATCGCTCCAGAGCTGCCGCGTGATATGTGAACCGAGCTGGAGGATGAACAGTTCATCGAATCCGAGTCGTCGACGAGCATTTTTTACATCCTCTGCAGAGAGCGGGCAATGCACCTTTAGAACAGCATCCTTTCGAGTGAGGAGGTTGTACTCTTGAAGCATTCGTTCCGGGAGATACTCGATCTCCGACGGTTCTGCGGTCATGAGTAACCGGAGCGCAACCTGCATCTTCTCCCGTATGGTTTTAGAAGATAGCCCCGCAGTTTCAGGATACACAGGGACGAGTCGTCCCACATGCAGCGGCGCTCGGTCTTCGCTCACTTCTTCGAACTCCTGGGGAAAGAGAACCCTCTTCGATCGGTACTCCTTCACCTCGCCCCAGAGCGAAAGCCTCATTCCTGGTCGTACCACTCGCGCTAAATATCGTTGGTTAAACCACACGAGTTCTATCTCCCCTGTTTCGTCCGTCAGGACGGCGGTCTGAATCGTGAGTCGATTTCGTGCAAACTGATTCTTAAACTGCGTTACCGTGCCGGTAACCAAAATCTTTTCACCCAACTGAACCGTTGCGATCGTGCTCTGCATTGAGCGATCTTCATAGCGACGAGGGGTAAATTCAAGGAGATCACTCATCGTGGAGATACCGAGTTTTTTCAGTCGTTGAACGGTGGCTGATCGAGTAGCAGGGAGCTGATCGATTGGCGTACTGAGCGTAATGCCGGCCTTCATAGTGGTACGCTCCAGAGATTGCTTACTGGATCGAAAGCAATACAGGAGCGAGAGATGAGATAATAAGAATGACCGATGAGATCGCTATGATAACTTTAAATAATCGATCCCTGCGTGATGATGATCGTGCTGATGATTCCATGACAGACAGTATACCAGTTCAGGATGGTAAGAATGGTATAATGAGTGGTATGAGAATTAGCCGTAAACACCGCTTTCTTCGGTGGTTTTCTCATCTCCCCCCGAAACAAAAACTTGCGGTAGGGCTTGGAGGAATCGCGGTGGTAGGATTCCTCTTCGTATTTCTTCTGTTCGTATGGTTTGCGCGCGATCTTCCCGCTCCGGGAAAACTAACACAGATCAATAACTCCGCAACAGTGTTTTACGATCGAGAAGGAAAGGTGCTCTTCGAGCTATACAAGGACAAGAACCGCCTTCCGGTTAAAAGCGACGAGATACCTGAGCTTATGAAGAAAGCAACGATCTCGATCGAAGATAAGAACTTTTATCGACATAAGGGAGTCTCGGAGTTCGGGCTCATTCGCGCAGTGATCTCAACACTGAGTGGTCAGGGTATTCAAGGTGGATCCACCATTACACAGCAGCTCATCAAGCTTGCCCTCCTCGATTCCCAACGAACCGCTTCACGAAAAATTAAGGAAATGATTCTTGCAATCGAGATCGAGCGACGATATACCAAAGATCAGATTCTTGAGATGTACCTCAACGAGATACCATACGGCGGCACAATGTATGGAATCGGATCGGCCGCAAAGGGCTACTTTGGAAAATCACCCAGTGAGCTCTCACTTGTTGAGATGGCATTTCTCGCCGGGCTCCCTCAACTTCCATCACAGTACTCACCATTTATCGGTGTGAAAGATGCATGGAAGCCACGCACCACTGCCGTTCTCAGGAGAATGCGAGAGGATGGATACATAACAAAAAAGGAAGAGCAAACCGCGCTCGCACAGATGAATCGACTCACCTTCAGCAAGCAGAAACTCAGCATCAACGCTCCGCACTTTGTATTGTATGTTCAGGAGCTTATCGAAAAAGAGTACGGTGTAGAGCTCGAGGGAAGAGGCCTCAGAATCTACACAACCTTGTCGCTCGAGGTGCAAAAAATTGCGGAACAGATTGTGAAGGAAGAGATCGAAAAACTCAAAGGATACAACGTCGGAAATGGCGCAGCGGTTGTACTCGATTCTAAGACAGGTGAGGTGCTTGCAATGGTTGGATCATACGACTTCAACAATGATCGGTATGGTAAGTTTAATGCTGCGCTTGGCCAACGCCAGCCCGGCTCGACCATAAAACCGATTACCTATGCAGCTGCCTTTGAGAAGGGCTATACACCATCTACCGTACTCATGGATGTAAATACAACCTTTGGGAACCAAGGGGGGCAGGAGTATAAACCGGTAAACTATGACGGAAAGTTTCGAGGTCCCGTTCAACTGCGATTTGCGTTGGGAAATTCATACAATGTGCCGGCGGTAAAACTTCTCGCACTGGTGGGTGTTCGTGATTTTCTCCGAAAGGCGGAGTCGATGGGAATCAAATCATTTGCGCCTACGCAACAAAATATGGATCGATTTGGTCTCGCGATTACCCTCGGTGGCGGTGAGAGTACTCTCCTCGATATGACCGGTGCATTCTCGGTCTTTGCACGAGGGGGTAAATCTGCCGATGTACTTCCCTTGAAGGAGGTTAAGGATCATCGAGGATTTACGGTCTACAAGCCTAAACGAAGTTCTTCTCAGCAGGTAGTCACACCTCAAGCGTCGTTCCTCATTTCACACATACTTTCGGATAATGTTGCGCGATCCGATGCATTCGGCTCGAGTTCTTTCCTCAATGTTGCCGGAAAGACGGTGGCGGTTAAAACCGGTACCACAAATGACAAGCGAGATAACTGGACAATTGGCTATACCAATGATCTTACGGTGGGAGTTTGGGTAGGTAATAATGACAACTCTCCGATGAACCAACGCATTGCCTCGGGTATAACCGGCGCATCACCAATCTGGCACAACATCATGCAGAAGTTACTGACCGATAAAAAGTTCTCCTATAAAGATGGCATTATGAAGGAGCCTTCACGCATCAAGGCACTCATTATCGATGCATATCTCGGAGGATTACCGAAGGATGGGTTCCCCACGCGTTCGGAGTACTTTATCGAAGGATCAGAGCCGAAAGACACATCACCATTTTATAAGAAGCTCAAGATCTCCAAATCAAACGGCAAGCTCGCAAACGACGTTGAGATTCGAAACGGAAATTATGACGAGAAGGACTTTATTGTTATCACCGAGAATGACCCTGTCTCAGGAGATGGAAAGAACCGTTGGCAGGAGGCGATCGATGCATGGGTTCGAGAACAGGCCGAGAAAGGAAACGATAAGTTTAAGTACCCGACCGATATCTCTGACTCAAATGCTGACAGTGTTGGGGTAAGTATGAAGAGTCCATCAAATGAAACCACGACCGGAAATGCTGTGCAGGTAAAGGCAGTGTTCTCTTCTGGAGCAAAGATAAAAAATGTAAAGATCTTTGCGAATGGTGAGGAAAAGAAGAGTCTCGATGGTGAGCGAAGCGACATCGACGAGACCATTAACCTCTCTGACGGTACCTACGAGATTAAGGTTGTGGTGAAGAATGATAAAGATAAGCAAGGCGAAGCAACGGTGAAGATCGGTGTGAATAAAGCCTGGAACGAGTCGCCAACGAGCAGTCCAACGCCATCCCCAACCCCGACACCATAAGGTACTGTTGGCCAGAAAAGCTATTTGGCTTTTTTCTTCGTGAGTGCAGTCTGAATCAGCGCGAGCTCTTGTTGTGCTTCTGACTCGGTGAGATTCTTGTCACGAGACGAGAAGTAGAATCGAATGGTATGTCGATCTCCATAGGTTCCACTGTATTCGAGATGGGTTAGGAGTTTTGAAGCCGTACGAGCGCTTCGTTCGATGTCCTGAAAGGCATGATCTGTTGAGATGTTCAGATCGAGCTTGACCGTGGCATACTGACTTACCGGGGTGTATGTTCCGGTTGGAGCGCTGAGTTCGATCAGCGACAGAAGATCAAAGCTCGCAAGGTATGCAGGTGTTTTTAGCGAATTTGCATGTTGCAACTGAGTACTGAGCTTGCCGATAGAACCAAAGACACGATCACCCTGAACAAAATCAACCACCTCATCTGCCGAAAAGATATGTATCTTTGCTTTTGCAAGTTGGTACGATTCGATGTGTAGTTCTCGCAACAATGACTCGACGATTCCCTTCAGGTCAGCGAATGAGGTATTGGTGGCAACCGCAACTTTATAGATCTCTTTCGGAAGCTCACCCTCCTGCGGATAATAGACCTTCGCAATCTCAAAAAAACGAAGCAGATCTCGCTTTCCTTGATTCTGCCTGAGATTCTCTACAAGTGAGGGAAGAAGCGATGTGCGCATATACTGCAGCTCTTCTGAGATCGCGTTCGCGACCTTCAGGTGATGATCTACCGCAAGACTCATCCGGCCGATCAGTTCCTGAGAGATCATTGAGTAGTTCATGGACTCGTGCAGACCGAGGTGCTTGAGGTGAAGTTTGATTTTTTTCTGTGTTTCGAAGAGTTGTCGGAACTCACGTGGCTGAGGTACGTAGACCATGGGCGAGATCGTATTGGGAAGATTGTGATATCCATAAATGCGCGCAATCTCTTCAACGATATCCTCAGGAATCGATATATCTCTTTTCCTTGACTCAGGAACGATACTATGAAGGATTTTCTTCTTGGCGTTGTATGTAGTTTTAAACCCAAGATTATTCAGGATCGTTGCGCACTCCTTCGGGGAGATCTCGATACCAATACGGGAGGTGATAAAAGGGTGTGAAACATCAATCGTTTGAGTCACTGGTTTCTGTGGTCGATAGTCTTGGATGGCGGATGCCTGCTGAGCACCCACATGCTTCATAAGAAGCGATAGCGCATACACCGTAGCCGATTCGGCACGATCATCGTCGATGTTTTTCTCAAAGTAGGCCACCGCATTACTCCGCTTGCCGGTGAGCATTGCCGTACGTCTTACCAGAGCTCCATTAAAGACCGGAACGAACAGAACGATTCGTTTTGTCATTTTCTGTACCGAAGAGTTAAATCCTCCCATAATTCCTGGCTGATCGATAAGGTTCCCTTCTCCGTCTGCGATGACGATATCCTTACCAGGAAGAACAACCGACTCCTTATCAAGCGTGATGATCGTTTCCCCTTTTGTACTTTCTCTCACGACCATTTCATGACCTTTTATTTGGTCATAGTCAAAAATATGACAGGGCTGACCCAATGCAATCCGAAGATAGTTCGAGATGTCGATTACGTTATTGAGTGAGCGCTCTCCGCAGAACTCGAGTCGCTCACGAATGAGGTCCGGCGAAGGACCGATCACTACGTCAGAGAGTGCCACCGTAACAAGTCGCGACGCAAATGTTGCGTTGCGTACCGTAACAGTGAGCGGCAGTTCTGTACCGGTAAACTGATGTTTCCACTGAAATCGAAGCTCCTGTAATGGGTTTTGTTTCAGTACTGCTTTTTTACCAAAGCGTGGTAGGATCGCCTGTGCTTCCTGTGCGATGCCGAATACCGAAGCCATGTCTACACGGTTCGTGGTTACCTCAATATCAAACACATAGTCGGTTTGACCGTCCTTTGTCTTTACCTTCTCGACGCGCTCTACCCCCGGCCCACAGAGCGATAGATATTTCTGGAGCTCATAGGGATCAGCGTCTGTTTCCAGATATTCAAGCAGCCATTGATAGGTAATTTTGATGTTCATGATTGCATATTTAGAACTGTTCCAAAAAGCGGATATCTCCGCCATAGATCATGCGAAGATCGTCAAGTTTCAGACCTTGTTTCATGGAATAGACCCGCTCTACGCCAAACCCAAATGCCCATCCAGAGTACTTCGCCGGATCGATACCACCTGCCTTGAGTACATTCGGGTGAATCATACCGGAGCCTCCCAACTCAAGCCAACCCGATTTACACATGCGGCACTGCTGCTTACCTACGACGCCGGTTCCTTCACAGACTCCGCAGGTGATGTCTACCTCGAACGATGGTTCGGTAAACTGAAAATGGAACGGTCGAAGTCGTGTCGTTCTTGACTCTCCAAAAAACTGCTTCGCAAAATAATCAATCGTCCCCTTCAGATGAGTGATATTAATATCTCTATCAATACACATGCCTTCAAACTGATGAAACATTGGTACATGTGAAGTATCCCAGTTTGGGCGATAGCACTTCCCGAGATTGATCATACGAATTGGCGGCGTGCTCTTCATCCGAAGCATCTCTCGATTCTGCCCATTCGAGGTATGTGGCGTCATAACCATTTTCCCATACTTTTTATGAGCCGGAACATCGATAAAAAATGTTTCAAAGTCGTCACGTGCGGGATGATCAGGAGGCATATTGAGTGCTTCAAAAGCAAACTGCTCCCAGTCGAGTTCTGGATATGAGACCTGAATAAATCCAAGTCGTTCGAAGATGGCACCGATCTCCTCTTTTGCATAGGTGGTGATATGGAGACTTCCGGTTGGATAGGGAGTTCCGGGGAGTGTCACATCGATCTGTGAGGTGGCATCCTCTGCTTGAAACAGTTCGGTCCGTTTCCGATCGAGTTCTCGGTGAATGCGTTGTTTGAGTTCATTGACCGCAGTTCCGAATGATCTTCTTTCATCTGCGGGGATGGTGGTGATGGTCTGGAGGAGTGCATTGATCTTTCCGTTTCTTCCAAGATAAGAAATCTCGATTTCTTCGAGCTTCTGCAAAGAACTACAGGAAGCGATATCTGCCTCAAAAGAAGACTGAACGGATGAAATGTCCATGGAAGAATTATATCAAGAAGTTCTGGCTTATTTTACGGAGTCAATGATCTTCTGGAAAACGGTTGGGTGCTCGGTTGCGATCTGTGCAAGTACCTTTCTGTCGAGTCCAATTTTTTTCGCCTTCATCTTTTGCATAAATGTGCTGTAAGAAAGACCGGCTGGTCTCACCGCGGCATTGATGCGGACGATCCAGAGTGAGCGAAAGTCTCGCTTTTTCATTTTTCGACCATCATATGCATATTGACCGGCATGAAGTACAGCCTCCGAGGCCTTCTTGAAGAGCTTGCTTCTACTTTGCCAATAGCCCTTTGCTTGCTTCAATAGCTTCTTATGACGTCGTTTTGTTCGGGTACCTGACTTTACTCTCATATGATTATGCTTGTCCTAACATTTGTTTAATCTTTCGTCCGAAAACTCCCTCGGTCTTTTTCATGAGTTTCAGTCGTCGTGTTCGCTTTTTTCCTTTTGCATGTCGTTTATGTCGAATATAGTGCGAACGATGCAATACCTTGCCACTTTTGGTGACCTTGAATCGCTTCGCCGCTGCTTTTCTTGTACGAACCTTTGTTTGTTTTTTCATGTTATTTTTTTCTCGAAACAACTGCACGAACCACGCGTCCTTCGATGCGTGGCTCCTTTGAGATGTTTACTTCGCCGAGCGCTGCGATGAAAGACTTCACCTTTGCAAGTGCCATGTCCTTCTTGCCCATCTCGCGCCCTTTGAGCGACAGGTTTATTCGGATCTGATTCCCCTCGCTCAAAAATTCCTTTGCTTTTTCCTCAAGGCGCTGTACGTCGCCTTCAGCAATAAACAAAGAAATCTTAATATCCTTTACAATGCTCTTTTTGATCCCTTTTCTCGCCTCTTTCTGCTTCTTCTGCTCCTGGTATAAAAACTTCTTGAAATCTATCAGTTTTGCAACCGGTGGCTTTGCGTTTGGCGCAATGAGAACGAGATCAACCTCCTGCTCAAGCGCGATTCGCATCGCTTCCTCTTTTGAGATTAAACCAACTTGCTTACTTTCCTGGTCAACTACTCGCAATGGCGATACGTTAATATGGTGATTAATCGTATAGAATTTGTGAGTAGGTCGTTGCGGCTGATTTGTTCTCAAAGAGATGTTAGGTGGGTCTTAATAAAATCTGTAACTTTCATGAGACCCAGATCTTTACCTTCTCTGCTCCGAACCGAAACACTGAGTTCCGATTCCTGCAGTTCTTTATCCCCCATTATAACCATAAACGGCACTTTTTGCAATGTAGTTTCGCGTATTTTGGCTCCCAGGGGCTTATCATCTCGGTTTATCTCGACGCGATAATTCGCTTCAGAAAGGATACGATATGCCTCATGAGCCTTCTCATTGTGCTTCTCAGATACCGGCAAAATCGCAATCTGTACCGGCGCGAGCCAGAACGGGAAGTTACCCTGGGTGTGCTCCGTGAGAATGCCGATAAAGCGCTCAACAGATCCAAGAACGGCGCGATGGACGATAACTGGTCTGTGTGGTTTGCCGTCTGAGTCGGTGTACTCAAGCTCCATGCGTTCTGGAATCTGAAAATCAAGCTGAATCGTAGCAAGCTGCCAGTCTCGACCCTGCGAGTCCTTGATCTGGATATCTATTTTTGGTCCGTAGAATGCTCCATCCTTATCCTTTACACCGAATGTAACTCCAGCATCGGTGAGTGCATCCTTCAATCCTTGCTCTGCGACTTCCCAGAGTTTTGGGTCTCCCATTGCTTTTTCAGGCTTTGTTGAGAGGAAGAACTCCGGGGTGAATCCTAGCTTTTGATAAAAACCACCTACCAAATTGAGAATCGACTCAATTTCAGACTTGATCTGATCAGGCCGTACAAAATGGTGCGCATCATCGATAGTAAACTGTCGAACTCGGAATGCTCCACCGAGGACTCCTGATAGTTCGTTTCGATGAAGAATGCCGAAGTCAGAAAACCGCAAGGGGAGATCTTGATAGCTTCGAGTTTTTGTTGAGAACACGAGACATGCACCGGGGCAGTTCATCGGTTTCAGCGAGTATGATTCGTCCTCAACGTCAAGGTTGAACATATTCTCGTTATAAAAATCCCAGTGACCCGACCGCTGAAATAATTTACTTTTCACCATAACCGGAGTCGAGATTTCTTGATAGCCAGCCTGTCTGAGACTTGAACGCAGATACTCAACGAGTGTCTTGTAGATGAGGTATCCCTTATGATGCCAGAACATGGCGCCAGGCGCCACGTCATGAAATGAGAAGAGATCCATCTCACGGCCGATATCACGATGATCTTTGAGGTTTGCCATAGGATCTATTATACAGAATC
>CAYOIN010000016.1:0-24505 GCA_964404095.1 uncultured Gammaproteobacteria bacterium
CCAATGAGGATTCAGAAAATATCGCATACTTTAATTGCTCACTCATTCTTTCTCCAACACCGACGAAGAAAGTGACTCCGACGCCATATAAGTGCTACGTTGGATATGGAAAAGCGTGTGGATATGGTAAGTGTAACTATGCTGGACAAGGAACCGCCTACTGTCAAGGATCCTTCAAGTGTATTTCTGGCAAATGTTCTTTCCCTGCGACGCCTACCCCAAGAAAACCTTCAAACGTCAGATAATCCTCCCCTTGACATGATGACGAAGAATAGTGAATAATGATCTATCATGAAGTCTTCACATAAGAACTCTCCTCTTTCCAATGTATTCTCAGGCTTTGCATTAGCGTTGGTTGCGGTTGTTGGTTTCTTCACCGTGGGTACGATGCTACCAAAACAACAGTCACAAGAGGCGGTGTTAGGAGCTTCGTCACATACGTCGACGGTAACAACCGTTGTCAATGGTGTGAAATATCGATGCCAAAGAACTGACTGCGAAAAAGTTGAGAATATAAGCTGGACGAATCAGAATGCCCTCGATGATAGTCAAGGCGATGTATGTGAATCCAAAAAGGACAGCAGTGGAAAAAATGTTTGTTACTGGGCTACAGGCCACTTCACTACGCATCAGTGCAACGTTGATACTTCCGTTTATCGCAACAAAAAATATAAAGGAACAACGACTCCAGGAGGCATCAACCAAGCGATCAGCGGTCGGGATGAAAACATCGTCTACTACAACTGTATAAAGATCGTACCACCAACACCATCACCGACGAAAATGGCAACTCCGACGCCATATAAGTGCTACGTTGGATATGGAAAAGCGTGTGGATATGGTAAGTGTAACTATGCTGGACAAGGAACCGCCTACTGTCAAGGATCCTTCAAGTGTATTTCTGGCAAATGTTCTTTCCCTGCGACGCCTACCCCAAGAAAACCTTCAAACGTCAGATAATCCTCCCCTTGACATGATGACGAAGAATAGTGAATAATGATCTATCATGAAGTCTTCACATAAGAACTCTCCTCTTTCCAATGTATTCTCAGGCTTTGCATTAGCGTTGGTTGCGGTTGTTGGTTTCTTCACCGTGGGTACGATGCTACCAAAACAACAGTCACAAGAGGCGGTGTTAGGAACAACAACTGGCGGCTATGATGCGACCTTCAGCATAGGGAACAACAACTACGTATGTAAAACAGCCTTCTGTGGCGAAAGGAGACTGAGCTCAACAGTCTGTCTTTCACTCAAAGATAGCAATGGTCAATCAACATGTAAATGGAACAGTGTCGCGAGCGCAAGCGCTAACACGACAAAATGCACAGCCAGCACCGCATACAAGTATGGGACATCCACGAAGGCATATATATACCGTGCATTGCTTAAAAAATGGCCCGGAGTTAATGCAAACAATGTACCTTACAACTGTCTAAAAATCACGGGTAATCCAACCTGCACTGTTGGGCTTGGTAAGGCATGTGGAATAGCCGCCTGCTCAAACCATGGAACAGCGATGTGCGCCAAAGGACTTGCTTGCTATGGACTTAGATGCGTAAAGACCTCATCGATCCCAGGATCACCGGTAGGTGGAGATTCTACATCAACCACATCCAATCCAAAGCCTACCATCACTCCCTCCATTCCAGGCACTAGATAAACACAGGAGCGTCTTACTCAACAACATTCGTTCGATGGCAAACCTTGACATAGGCATTCAACTTCTGTATGTTGGTAGCATACCCAAAGCAGTCCATATATTCGTTTGAGAGTGACGACATAGGATGGGATCTGACAACAGCTTTATTGATGTCGCTATATGCAAAAACACGCAAAAAAAAATAGCACAACAAAGAATCGGTTACTACTCATGATTTTTCTCGTTGCTTGTGCGATTATTTTTACCATCCTTCAAAGTAAAGTGCCACTTGAGAGAACCCTCGATATTCTCGGAATATCGACCGGTTCAACTACGGTTGTCCGCACTATGAGAAATAGCACCTCACAGTATGTATGCCAACGAACGAACTGTTCCACCTACTCAACCTCAAACACCTGTCTCGGAGTTAGCGATTCATATGGCAACGCTGTGTGCGAATGGTCGCTCTTTTCGATGTTGGGAACACCTCGATGTAGAACGAACCGGAGTCAATATCGCACAAGCACTACTCCATATGGCAAGTTGAATCTCCAGATCGTGAAATCATACAAAGAAGACCAAAAAAAAGTTGCCTACTACAACTGTAAAAAGCTCCAGATTAGCCCAACACCGACATCGACTCCGTACTCGCCAACTGCTACCCCAACCCCTACGCCAAGAATACAGATAACGCCTACCGCAACACCCGCTCCAGATCGACCTCCGGTAACTCAAGGGAACTGTACTAGAAATGTGTGGGAGTCGCTCGAGTCCTGTGGTTGGCCAGGTGTCAGTAATACTGGACCATCAGGCAATCTCACCACGATGTCGAGCGGGATGACAATCAATACTCCAGGTGTCTACACGAATTTAGATATAAAAGGGTATCTTAACATTAACGCAAGTAACGTGACGGTCAGAAACTTCAAACTATCCTCAATAAATTATGGGTATACAGCTCTACGAATAGACCCTTCCGCAACAAATGTTGTACTGGAAGACTGTGAGGTTAACCCAAACTTTGTGACTCAGTTTGCAATTTGGGGATATGACAATATCACAATTCGGAGGTGTGAACTTCATAGGGCGGGGAATGCTATTCAAGCCCGACAGAATCTCGTTTTTCAGGACAACTACTGTCACGACATTGACGATGTTGTAAATGACGGAGACAACTGGCATACGAACTGTGTGATTGCGGTGAACGATGCACGAGGCGTATCGGGTTGGAATATTTCTCATAACACAATGCGACTCGGCACACCAGGAGGACTCAAGTATTATAGCGGGGTCATTAATACCCTTCTTGCTTCAAACAACACTATCGAAGATAATTTGATCGCGAATGGCTCGTATGCAATGTATCTATTCGATAACCGAAGTGCTGCGGTAACACCAAGCTATACATATATCCGAAACAACCGATTCTCAACAGTCGACTACCC
This sequence comes from uncultured Gammaproteobacteria bacterium, assembly GCA_964404095.1. Lineage (GTDB taxonomy): Bacteria > Patescibacteriota > Microgenomatia > UBA1406 > GWC2-37-13 > CAZLQR01. Next base: position 3,085 of record CAYOIN010000016.1, read on the forward strand.
TACTATTGGCGTCTATGGCCTGTGGTATAAAGGGCAGGGATGGGATCAGTATAAAGGATCGGTCGGCTTCAGCGGAAACACCGTTCTTGAAACCGGCGCTTCAGTAAACGCAGTCGAACCGCAATGAACCGGTGTCGCTTCTGGGATTCAACATGATTATTACTCCTCTGCAACATTCTTTGTCATCAAAACCTCGTTGATGTAACCATCCCTATATGCGATTGTGTTGGGGAGCAGTCCAACTGTGGTAAATCCGGAACTTTCGTAGAGTTTTCGTGCAGGTAAGTTATTCTCAAATACTGACAGTTGAAAGATTCGAAGCCCTGGAAGCTGTTTTATGGCTTCTGTCATGAGAGACTCGAACAATAGTCTCCCAAGTTTTTTCCCACGAACCGATATATCAATCGAGAGACCCATGTACCCTACGTGGGTATGGGTCCGCTGGCCAAGCGTCACATCTGCTGTTCCACAGATCTTACCGTCTACCTCGAGCACGAGCTTTACCGCAGATTTATTCGAGATTTTTTTTAAACATTCTTCTATGTACTTTTCTTCCTCTTCAAGGGATATTTGTTCGCCTTGAAGTGTGATGAACGTTCGTTCGTTTGATAGACGATTGATATAATCACGCATGGGCGTGGAGTCGGTTGCTTCAATATATCGCACAGTTACACGATGACCATCAACCTCTTTTTGTTCAATAATCTTACCGGAATTCATAAGGTTATATTATAACTAACGCAATTACTGTTCGAGTCACATCATACTTCGATTAATTAATTAATCGAAGTATGAGAGCGAACAACTTATTTAGGGTTGTCAGTACGCTATAATATGAGGTATGGAAGATATTGAACGACGCATTGAAAACGTTCTTGAGAAAGCACGCCTTCCGCAGAAGAAAGAGGAGGCAGCGCAGCTCGAAGCCCAAACCTATAATGCAGATTTTTGGAAGGACTCTGAAAAGGCTGGTAAGATTTCGAAGAAAATCACTGATCTAAAAAAACAGATTGAAGATATCGAAATGCTCCAACTGCTGCATGAGGAAAAGCAGTATGATGATGCAGAAAAGCTCCTCAAGAAGTATGAGACGCTTCTCTTCTTATCCGGCGAGTACGATGAAGAAGATGCGATGTTCGCGATTCACTCAGGACAAGGTGGAACCGAGGCGATGGACTGGGCAGATATGTTGTTTCGCATGTACACGCGGTACTTTGAGTCAAAAGGCTGGAGATGGGAAGAAATCGATCGGGTAGCTGGTGAAGAAGCAGGAATAAAAAGTGTGACGATTAATGTGTCGGGGCAGTATGTCTACGGCTATCTCAAAGGTGAGGCTGGAGCCCACCGACTTGTCAGACAATCTCCGTTTAATGCGGATAAACTTCGTCAAACATCATTCGCGCTCGTTGAGGTGCTTCCGTTGATCGAGAATATTGATATCGAGATAAAGGAAGACGATCTTGAGTGGCAGTTTTTTCGATCAGGCGGCCATGGCGGTCAAAATGTGAATAAGGTAGCAACTGCTGTCCGACTTATCCATAAACCAACCGGCACCACGGTAACTGCCCAGACCGAGCGACAACAGATGCAGAATCGTGAAATAGCACTCAAACTCCTCAAGTCAAAACTTTGGCAGGTCGAGGAAGAGCGTCGCCAGAAGGAGATGGAAGGCCTCAAGGGTGAAAAGATCGCTAGCTGGGGAAGACAAATTCGATCCTACGTTCTCCACCCCTACAAAATGGTAAAGGACCTCCGGACCGATTACGAAACCTCACAGGCTGAGACGGTATTGGACGGCGATCTTGACGGCTTCATCGAAGCATATCTCAAACACAAATAATCAATCACCGTGCATCAATAACCAACTTTTTGGTATTTAACAATTGATTATTGATTATTGTCTTTAAGAGTGTTATTCTGAACTCTATGGAACCAAAAAAGCCCGTTGTGAGACAGATCGAAACCAGTGTTTCTGGTGGACAAGCCACTGTACCAACCTGGCTCGCGATTGCACTTCTGGTAGTCTCGGGACTGATTGGTGGGTTTGGAGGGTGGGCGCTTGCCGGATCCAAGGGAAAATCATCAGATGTGCCTACACAGGCAGAAAAAACGAGCAAATCAGCCGGAATTAAGGACGCAAAACGCTTCCCCGACTCTGCGGTTGGAATTTTGAAGGAAGGTGGCATTGATGGTGAAGGGAACTTCCATCTTCAACGACCGGGTGGCGAGTCGCAGAATGTCTATCTCACCTCGAGTATTGTGGATCTTTCGGAGTATCTGAATAAGAAGATCAAGGTGAACGGTCAGACCTTTGAGAGCCAGACGGCTGGGTGGCTCATGGATGTCGGATACGTAGAGCTACAGTAGTTGTTTGCTACTTCTCTCCTCTCTTTTTTTCCTCTATAATGAAGATGTCATGATTAGTTTCCAAAATGTTTCTATGCAGTTCCCCATGGGAAATGCTGCGCTTCGTGATATTAGCTTCGAGATTCAGGACAATGAATTCGTTTTTCTTGTGGGTCCATCGGGAGCTGGTAAAACAACGATCCTGAAGCTCATTACCCGCCAACTCATGCCATCCTCAGGCGTTGTGATTGTGAATAACCTTGAGGTATCAAATCCAGGCTTCCGCCAGACCGAGGAGCTGCGAAGAATGATGGGAATCGTTTTTCAGGACTTCAAGATTCTCCCTGACAAGAATGTGTTTGAGAACATCGCGCTCAGTCTCCGCATTCAGTCTGCATCCAAATCGCAGATTGTATCCGAGATTAAGGAGGCGCTCGAGCTTGTCGGACTAAAACACAAGGAACGCGCATTCCCAGCGCAGATGTCGGCGGGCGAGCTGCAACGAATTGCTATTGCTCGCTCTATTGTAGGCAATCGAGACATCATCATCGCAGATGAACCAACGGGAAATCTTGATCCAAAGACATCATGGGAAATTATGAAGATATTTAAGAAGCTCGAAGGCAAGAAAACGATTCTGTTCGCCACACATAACAGTGATATCGTTAACAGCATGAGAAAACGTGTCTTTGTGATGAAGGATGGCGAACTCAAAAAAGACCTCAAAAAAGGAGGGTACGATCTATGAACGAAATACTAACATCGATTAAACGAACGCCGTACCAGTCAACTGCCTCCTTCCTCATTCTTTTTTTCACACTCTTTCTCGCGCTCTTTCTCTTTACGATGACCACCTTCTTTAATGGAATTCTCTCATTCGTCGAAACCAAACCTCAGGTAACGGTGTATTTCAAGAATGAGACAAAAGAGCAGGCGATCGGCTCAATTCGGTCACAGCTCATGGCCTCGACACAGATTGCACAGGTCAAGTACACCTCGAAGCAGGATGCACTCAAGATCTATCGAGAGTTGAATAAGAACAATCCACTCCTTCTGGAAATGGTCAGTGCGGACATTCTCCCCGCCTCACTTGAAATCTACGCTCGACAAGCAAGTGATCTTCCTTCAATCGCAGAACAGCTTCACAAACTCCAAGGCGTCGATGAAGTCGTCTTCCAACGAGATGTCGTCGACAAGCTCGTGTCACTCACGACATCGCTGCGGAGAGCATCAATTTTCCTCCTGGTATTTCTCGTCATCGTCGTTTTCATTGTGCTCATGACAACAACGGCTTTCAAAATAGCGCTGAAAAAGGAGGAGATTGAGCTTATGAGACTTCTTGGAGCCTCTCATGGCTACGTTCGATGGCCATTTCTTAAGGAAGGAATGTTCTTTGGGTTTGTCAGTGGCACCATGGCATTTACCATCTACTATCTCATCGTCTTCATCATGCAGCCGTTTATGCAGTCGTATCTTTCTGGCATTCCTCAGCTTGAGTTTATGGGTCTTGGTTCGTACGGGCTCTTTGTCTGGCCGCCGAGCCTCTTATTTGTTCTACTCTCTTACCTCCTTATCGTCCTCCTTGGGATGAGTATTGGGTACTTTGGAAACTATCTCTCAACATCGAAGTACATCAAGTAATTTGAATTTTTAATTTTTAATTTGATTTCATCCCGATCGGATCGGGATCAAATTCACATGCGAAATACTCTCCGCTATCTTGTCGGTGTTCTAGCATCCGTTCTTCTTGTATGTATATTTTTTACGGTTGTACACGCGCAGTCCTGTAGCAACGAAGCCGACTGTAAGAAACTGATTCAGGAGTATGAACAAAAGCTTGTCGGTATCCGTGAGCAGAAGAATACCCTCTCATCTCAGATCGACTTTGCCGATACACAGATTTACATCGCAACCTTGAGGATTCAAGACACGGAGCGGAAAATTACACAGACCGCAGACGAGATTGAGAACCTCAAGGGGAGAATTACAACACTCAACTCATCGCTCGACTACCTTACCAAGCTTCTGCTCGAGAAGATCGTTGAGAGTTATAAGCGCAGAGAAGCACCGCTCTTTTCCATGTTCATCGACCCTGACAATGCATCTTTGATGGTGAATCGGTTGAAGTATGCCAAGGCGGCAGAAGAGAACGATCGGAGGCTTGCATTTCAGGTTCAACAAGCGAAGTTAAACTTCGAACAGCAACGTGATCAACGTAAAGTGAAGCAGGCTGAGCTCGCCAATCTCCAAGCAGTGCTGGAAGACCAGAAGTCGGCTCTTGATTCACAGAAGCGGGCGAAACAAAGCCTCCTGTCAGCGACACAGAGCGATGAGGTTACCTATCAACGCCTTCTTGCTCAGGCACAGGCGAACCTTTCGGGATTCGGCTCGTTCGTCCAGGCCGCAGGTGGCGCTACACTCACCTCGTTTGGCTCAGGGAGCAATGGTTGGTACTATACTCAACGAGATCCATCATGGGGGACGATGCTGCTCCCGGGGTCATCCTCTTCACTTGCGCTCGCGGGGTGTGCGGTCACATCGGTTGCGATGGTCTGTAAAAGCTATGGACAAGGAACGACACCGGCATCCATTGCTGGAAACTCCGGCAACTTCATCGGCGGTGATCTTCTCAATTCCGCGTTTAGCTGCTCAGGGAAAAGCACGGTTTGGCTCGGAAGTGATAAGGGAGCAGTACAGTCGTATGTGAATGGAGGAACGCCGGTTATTCTGCGCTTAGTTGCACCAAGCATCTCTGGACTGCATTTCGTAGTTGCATGGAAAACCGAAGGAGACGATTTCATAATTCATGATCCATACTATGGACCCGATAAAAAATTCTCGGAACAGTATGGATGGGGTCAGGTAACCACCGCCATAGCGATTCGTTAAGAGCTTCTTATACCGGGGCGTACTCGTCATTTTGTAGCAGATAAGCGACTGACAACTCGTCTTCTAACAGGTACTCTCAATATGTGAGTATGAAAATGAAAGATCTTCCGCCGGTTGATCGCCCGCGCGAAAAACTTTTTCGCTATCGATCGGTTCATCGTATTACAACGATAGAATTACTCGCAATTATTCTCGGCACCGGAACAAAGGGAGAGAATGTACTGAAACTTGCTACCCGCATTGTAGCAAAGCTCGAGCAGCTCAATGAACAACCTCAACTCAGCACCTTCCTCAACATGAAAGGTGTGGGAAGAACAAAAGCGTCACAGATTGTAGCTGCGATCGAACTTGGTAAGCGACTCCAGACGCCAGTCCCAACATTGGACATCCTCAAACCTTCAGATGTATGGAGTGATATGTCTCCTACATACACTACGAAAAAAGAACACTTCTATGCCTACTATCTTGACACTCGAAATACAGTCATAAAAAAGGAACTAATATCGATCGGTTCGTTGAATGCAAGCATCGTTCACCCCCGAGAGGTATTCGAACCGGCTGTGCGCCACCTGTCCGCGCATATTATTCTGAGTCATAATCATCCATCAGGTGATCAGACACCATCTGATGCTGATATTCTGGTTACGCGCAAACTTGCCGAAGCCGGGAAGATACTCGACATTGAGGTGTTGGACCACGTGGTGGTGTCACAACGAGGTTTCACGAGTATGAAGCAAAATAAGCTATTCTGAGTTGCTATACTGGGAGGCATGCGATCTCAGGAATTAGCACGTGTCAGAGCTCGGATCTGGAGGTACTACCGCTCTCATAAACGAGAGCTGTCGTGGAGAAAACATATCACACCCTATCGTGTACTTGTCTCTGAGGTCATGTTGCAACAAACTCAGGTAGCGAGAATTCGCGAAGCTTTTCCCCGATTTCTCAAACAGTTCCCTACCATTTCTTCGCTTGCGAACGCTACGCCCGCGTCGGTTCTCCGCGCGTGGCAGGGCTTGGGTTATAATCGCCGGGCGCTCTATCTTCATCGCACAGCGCAGATTATCATAAAAAACTACGCTGGTAGACTACCAAGGAATAGTGAGGATCTTGAACAACTCCCCGGTATTGGGCCGGCGACCGCACGGTCAATCGTCGTCTTTGCCTGGAATATACCGGAAATCTTTATCGAAACCAATATACGAAGAGTGATTCTTTACCATTTCTTCCCAGAAAGTAATCACATAGACGATCGCGAGATCAAACCATATGTTGCGGCACTACTCGATAAGGCACGCCCCCGAGAATGGTACTACGCTCTGATGGACTATGGAACATACCTCGCAACACAGGTTCCAAATCCAAATAGACGAAGCAGACATTATACAAAGCAGTCTCGATTCCAAGGTTCTGACCGTGAGCTTAGAGGCAACATCCTTCAGTTACTCCTCGAGAAAGGATCGCTCAAAGAGCTCCATAGTCCACACAAAAATGATGAGTGGAAAAAACGACTCGATCGTATTCTGCAGGACTTAGTGAAGGAGGGTTTTATCAAAAAAACTGGCAAGAGCTACGCTCTTGTATAATTACTCCAATTAATTAAATAATCGAAGTGAAACAAACAACGGCAAAGCAGCGGCGAGCACTGGAGATCAACCGAAGACTCAAACAACTCTTTCCAGATGCACACTGTGCACTTCACTATAACAGTCCCTGGGAACTGCTCGTTGCGGTCATGCTCTCCGCACAGTGCACCGATAAAAAGGTGAACGAAGTAACGGCCAAGCTCTTCAAAAAATATCCGTCATTCGCTGATTACCTCAGCGCAGACCCCAAAGAGTTTGAACAAGATATATTCTCAACCGGTTTCTATCGAGCCAAAGCGAAGCATATTCTTGCTACGGCTCAAAGGATTCATACCGAGTTTCACGATACGGTTCCTCAGAGTATGAAGGAGCTCGTTACCCTCCCGGGTGTCGCACGCAAGACCGCGAATGTGGTGCTTGGAAATGCCTATGGAGTCGTTGAAGGGATCGCGGTAGATACGCATGTCATGCGCCTCTCTTTTGTGCTCGGACTCACTAAACACCACGATCCCGTTAAGATCGAACAAGATCTTATGCAACTCCTTCCACGGTCTGAGTGGCTGCCGTTTACCTATCGGCTCATCGAGTATGGCAGAACATACTGTAGTGCGAAGAAACACAATCATGCACAATGTCCACTCTCTATGATGACGCTCTAAATCTCATAGAATGGTATCTGCATTCTGCGCTCTGGTTTTTTCTTAATCATTCTGCTCTTGTCAAACAGCTTACTCCCAAAATCAACCTTTCCGTGCATGGTTCCGACGAGATCATGATCGATAAGATCGTATAACTTCTTTACTCGATCCTCTTGCGCTGGCTCAAAATTAAAAAGTCCTTGCTGTACGATTTGGGCGTCCTCGAGGTCTGCGATCGTGCATCCAGTAGCTCGGTAGGTCATACCTTCTTGATAGATGCGCTCAAATCCCTTCAGGAGCTCCTCCCGAATAAGGAGAGGTAGGTTCGTTTTTTGTTGAAGTGCCACCTCGGTTGTGTGATAGGTGAATCGGTGCGTTTTGAGAAATATATAGACCTTCCCAACAACATAGCGCAGACTGCGCGCCTTCTCAAACGCATCCTCGACGTGCTGCATCAGCTTAGAAAATAATACGCTTCTATCGTTGGTTGCTGGAGAAAATGTCTGTGTGCGTGAAATCGACTTGTAACTCTCCTTCTGTGAAGTATTCAATGTATACACAATCTCCCCTCGTAGCTCCCTCCATATTTCACGGTATGGTTTGGCGATATTCTTATTCAGAAAGAAGTGCTCAGGTTGATTGGCAAAATCAAAGGCTGTTCGCACGCCTAGCTTTGTGAGGTACGCCGTGGTCTGCTGACCAATACCCCAAACCTCACTGACAGGAATCTTTGACAGAAACTCCGGAATCGATCTTCCTGGTACCATCATTATCCCCTCAGGCTTCTGGTGTCCAGATGCGAGTTTTGCAAGCGACTTCGTAAGCGATATTCCTACCGATACCGTAATCTGAAGCTCGGCCTTCACTCTCGCTGCAATCGCAGCGCCAATTTCACGATAGCTCATCCGCAGCGGTCTTCGCATCCCCTTAATGTCGAGAAATCCTTCATCTACGGAGTAGACCTCTACCTCAGGAGAAAACTGCCGCGCAATCTCAAACATCTTCTTTGAGTACAGACCAAAAAGCTCGAAGTCCGACTCTACAAAAATGGCATCTGGAACGAGTTTTTTTATCTCTGAGCTGAGCATTCCTCTGCGCGCTCCTTTTCTTTTTGCCTCATATGAAAGTGCGGTTGCAAGCCCGCGCTCTCGACCCACGATGACCGGCCTTCCACGGAGTGACGGATGGGCAGACTGCATCACCGAGGCAAAGAAAGCATCGGCATCCATATGAAGTATGACATTCTGCCAAGAATAAATCGGTGCCCACGGCGCATTCTGAGAAGAGGTCATGAAGTTCAGTATAGTGAACATTCGTTCACTATTGCAACTGCAAATGTGAACGCTAGTTCACCGATAGGTTTTCTCTACTGGAGTGACGACTCCATCTTCGATGAAGAGATACTGTGAGAGGCCGTAGTTATTGAAACCACCGTTGATATAGTGATTCTCAAGATCGATCTCAGCATAGTGGGTGTGTCCTGTGATGAGGTACTCATTCGCCTTATACTCTCCCCGTATCTTTCGCTTAATTCTGTCATTGAATCGCTTGTATGCAACTCGAATGAAGGTCTTCCCCATAACACGGAAGACCGCATCTTCAATATGTTCAAGGATATGACGCATCGGAGCAGATAGATCAGGAAAACGAATGAGACGATTCCCATGCTCGACAACGTATCTATTCTTCCCCGATACAAACTCGTAACGATCTCCTTGTTCTACAGAAAAAAGTGAGACACGTTTATCGGAGAGTCGCTTGGGATCATGATTGCCGAATAGATATACCGCTTTCTTTTTCAGCAATAAAGGAAACAACTCCTTTGCCCAAGGTGAGCGCACAAACTGATCGAATGTGCCGGCGAATCCCTCCCAAAAATCTCCGTTAATAATAACGCGATCAGCGTGTGTAACAGCCTCTCTCAGGATCTGAAATTTGGCAGGTTCAAAGGTGGGAGTGAGGTGTGTATCTGAGAAGATAAGATAGCGCATTATTTTTCCTGAAGCGCCTTCACAATATTCTGAGGAACCTCTTCATAGTGTGAGGGCTCAATGTATGGAATACCTCGTCCTTCGGTTAAGGATCGGAGGGTGGTGACATAGCCAGAGAGCTCCGCAAGGGGTGCATATGCTTTAATGACCGTTACCTTTCCTTTTTTGTCGGTTCCAAGAATCTTACCTCGCTTACTTGAAAGATCTCCGATGACGGTACCCATGAACTCATCCGGAACCGTAACCTCCATCTTCATAATAGGCTCCAAAAGCACGAGTCCGGAGTTCTTTGCTCCATCCTGAAGGGCCATGGATCCCGCGATCTTAAATGCAATATCTGAGGAGTCGACATCATGATAACTTCCGTCATACAGAGTCACCTGCATATCTACCATTGGATATCCAAGCAGTACTCCCTTTTCCATTGCCTCGATCACACCCTTTTCGATCGGTGGAATAAACTCAGCAGGAATAGAGCCTCCTTTAATTGCGTTAATGAACTTGAATCCTTCTCCACGACCAAGTGGCGCAAGTCTGATAAGACAGTGCCCATACTGACCACGTCCTCCCGACTGCTTAATGTATTTTGCCTCGGCCTGACCTTCTTTCGAGATGGTTTCTTTGTATGCTACCTGTGGCTTTCCGACGTTTGCGTCCATGCCCATCTCTCGTCGCATACGATCAACAAGAATCTCAAGATGAAGTTCACCCATTCCAGACATAATTGTCTGACCGGTTTCGTGATTAATCTTCACCTTAAAGGTTGGATCCTCATCCGAAAGTCGCTGAAGAGCAAAGGCGAGCTTTTCTTGATCTGCCTTGGTCTTTGGCTCGATTGCAAGCGAAATAACCGGCTCCGCGAAGGTAATCTTCTCCAAAAGAATTGGATCTTCCTTCTGTGTTAGGGTGTCTCCGGTAATACATTCCTTCGGGCCAACGAGTGCGACAATCTCACCAGCATAGGCCTTATCAATTTCTTCTCGGTTGTTTGCATGCATGAGAAGCAGTCGGCTTACGCGCTCCTGCTTTCCGGTGTTGACATCATAGACATACGAACCTGCGGTCAAGGTACCTGAGTAGATGCGTGTATAGGTAATCTTTCCGACATGAGGGTCAAGTTGGATCTTGAATGCAAGCGCTGAGAACTTTTCATCCGATGTAAGCTGTCTTTTTTCTTCTTCACCTGTCTTTGGATTAGTCCCGATTACTTCTTTCAAATCCTGTGGAGATGGTAGATAATCAACAATTGCATCCAGCACTGGCTGTACACCTTTGTTTCGAAGTGAGGTACCGCAGTAGACCGGAATCAGTTTGTATCCGATAACCGCAGCACGAAGTGCCTTCTTCAACTCCTCAATAGAGATTTCAGCACCACTTAAGAACTTCTCCAGGAGTGCGTCGTCGGTTTCGGCAACCTTCTCAAAAAGCTTCGCTCTCCATTCCTCAACCTTCGCTTTATATTCTTCTGGAACCTCTGTCTCGGAATATTTCGTACCCTGTGCATCCTGATCCCAGACATACGCTTTACGCGAAAGAAGGTCAATGACACCTTTGAACTCATCCTCTTTTCCAATCGGATAGACCATCACGACCGGATGAGCACCAAGTCGATCTTCGATCTCCTGTGTCGTGCCTTCAAAATCGGCACCGAGCTTATCCATTTTATTGATGAAGCAGATGCGAGGTACGCGATATTTATCTGCCTGTCGCCAGACCGTCTCTGACTGACTCTGGACTCCCTCTTCTGCGTCAAAGACGATGACTCCTCCATCGAGTACGCGAAGCGATCGCTCGACCTCTGCGGTAAAGTCAACGTGACCGGGGGTATCGATGATATTGATACGAACATCCTTCCAGAATGTCGTAGTTGCAGCAGAAACGATTGTAATTCCTCGTTCGCGTTCCTGTGGCATCCAGTCCATCTGAGTATCACCATCATCAATATCTCCGATCTTATAGGATCGGCCGGTATAGAAGAGGATGCGTTCGGTTGTAGTTGTCTTACCGGAGTCAATATGTGCAATAATTCCGACGTTTCGAATTTTATCGAGAGGAACGTTACGGTCTTTGGTGATTACGTTTTGCTGTGCCATATCTGAAATGCGATTGTTCTATCGCGAAACCTGTATCTCAAGAGCGACCTGCGGTACAAGCTACACGTTACAATCCGATGGGGTTACCACTTAAGGTGGGCGAATGCTTTATTCGCCTCAGCGAGCTTCTCGGTCTGAGCTTTTTTCGTTACTGCGTTTCCAAGATTTTGCGCCGCTTCAGATAATTCTACATGAAGCTTGTTTGCAAATGTTTTATATTCTTTGTTTGATCGAGTCTGTGCAGCCTCGATGATCCAGTTGAGCGCAAGAAATAGCTTTCGCTCTTTGCGAACTTCGACCGGAACGAGATAGGATGCTCCTCCTAGTCTTCGTGGTTTTACCTCGTGGTTTGGCGCGACATTATGAATTGCCTGATGAAGAATCTGAACGGGGTCCTTCTTCTCCTCTGTAAGTTTTGCAAAGACGTCATGAACCACAGTCATTGCCACGCTTTTTTTACCATCTTTCATTACATAGTTCACGAGTTTTGCAACCTCATGGCTTTTGAACACTGGGTCCTGTCGAACGGCATTTTTTTTATATTTTCCTCGTGGCATATTGGTATGTTAATTACGAAGATCTTTCGAGCTTCGTTCCGTACTTAGAGCGAGATGTCTTTCTTCCTTCGACTCCACCGGTATCAAACTTTCCTCGGACAATGTGGTACTTTACACCCGGAAGATCCTTTACACGACCTCCACGAACAAGTACGATTGAGTGCTCTGCGAGGTTGTGACCAATCCCTTGAATGTAAGCGGTAACTTCCATCTTATTGGAAAGGCGTACACGTGCAACCTTCCGAAGTGCTGAATTCGGTTTCTTCGGTGTCATTGTTCTGACCACAGTACACACACCTCGTTTTTGAGGTGAGTTTGACTCAACGTATCTTCGTTGAAGAGTGTTGAAGTTTGCCTTTAGTGCAGCAGCACGAGACTTCTTAACTCGCTTTTTCCTCTTCTGCTTGATCAGCTGGTTGATTGTTGGCATATTTACTAATAAACCTCCCGTAATACTTACTAATGAGCTCCTCGTTAACGGGAATTAACCTTCCAATTATAACATTTTCTTTCAGTCCTAACAAGTAATCTACCTGCCCTTTGATTGCTGCAGAGCTCAAAACCCCTGTTGTCTGCTCGAATGATGCAGATGACAACCATGAGTCGGTGTGAATCGCCGCCTTGGTGATACCAAGGATAGAGACCTTTCCGACCGACGGCTTCGCCCCCTGTGCAAGAATCTTCTTGTTCTCTTCTTCGAATCGAATGCGTGACACAACCTCATCCTTAATGAATGCGGTGTCTCCCTCGTCTTCGATGATGATCTTTTCGCTCATCTTTCGAATGATAACCTCGAAGTGCTTGTCGTGAATCGCGATACCCTGAGACTCATAGACCTTCTGGATTTCGTCGAGAAGATATCCTTGTGCCGCATGGAGTCCTTTGATTGCGAGAATGTCGCTGATATCGAGGTATCCTTCAGACAGCGCAGCACCGCGAGCAACGAGATCGCCGTCACCAACCTTCAGGTGCTGTGACATCGGAATCATGAATTCCTGTTCCTGCTGATTGCTTTCATCGGTGGAGGTGATCTTCACCATGTATACATCCTTTGCGAGATCTTCTCGGACCGAGACCTTACCGTTGATCTCTGCAATTGGGGATACCACCTTCGGTGTTCGTGCTTCAAAAAGCTCCTCTACGCGTGGAAGTCCCTGCGTAACATCCGAGATAACGATACCTCCAAAGTGTCGGACTCGCATGGTAAGCTGGGTTCCCGGTTCTCCGATCGACTGAGCAGCCATAACACCGACCGGTACACCAATCTCAACGGTTCTTCCGTTGGAAAGATCGACACCGTAACAGTGCTTACATACCCCGTACTTTGATGCACAGTACAGCGGTGAGCCAACAACAACACGTGCTACGCTCTGTGCTTTGACGGTTGCGACTGCGTTCTCATCAAGGAGATCGCCCTTCTTTAGAAGTACTTCACCCTTTGCATTTTCTACGTCTTCAAGCAGATATCGTCCACGGATTCTCTCCATGAACTTCTCTCCTCGATCGTCTTCAGTGCTCACGATGAGTCCTCGATCGGTACCACAGGTTTCTTCACGAATAATGACGTCGTGTGAAACATCGACCAATCGTCGTGTGAGGTATCCTGCATCTGCGGTCTTCAAGGCTGAGTCAGTAAGTCCCTTACGTGCACCTCGAGCAGAGATGACGTACTCAAAGATCGAAAGACCTTCGCGATAGTTCGACTTTGTTGGAACCTCAATAATCTTTCCGAGCGGATCAACAACAAGTCCTTTCATTGCGGAAAGCTGCTTCAACTGCTCTCGGGAAGCGCGCGCTCCTCCTGACTTAATAATGATCTTGACCGGATTCTCTTCATTAAGGATAGCCCAGGTCTTATCGGCAAGATTCTCGGTAGTCTCGATCCAGAGCTTGTTTGAGAATCGTCGCTTTTCCTCTACCGTAAGCAGACCTTGCTCATAGCTCTTCTCGAGTTTTACGATTTCTTTTTCTGATTCCTGAATGATGGCGCCTTTCTCATCAATAATCTTACAGTCAAATACCGAGACCGAAAGTCCGGCGGAGATTGTTGCACCCCAGAACCCAATTTCTTTCAGGCGATCAATCAACTCTCCAACCTTCTGGTTATCGTTGTAGATTCTTGTCGCAAGAACGATCAGATCCTTGACGTCAGCTGCCTTGATATCACGATTGATGAACTGCAGCTCTACTGGCAACAGCTGGTTCACGAGAATTCGTCCAACACTTGTTCTCAAGAGCGACCCATTCACAAGCACCATGAGCGGTTGTCGAATGGTGATCTGCTCAAGATGATATGCTGCTACTGCTGCATCAGGATCGGTAAAGGCTCGAAGCTCGGTATCCTTTGTCTCAATGTATGCATTGTCGATGGTCGTCAGGTAGTAGATACCAAGCGCCATCTCCTTGTTCGGGATAACGATTGGCGATCCATCTGCCGGCTTCAACAGATTGTGATACGGCAACATTCTATTCTTAACCTCTTCAATAGCGGTCTGCGAAAGAGGCACGAACAGACCCATTGCATCTCCGTCAAAGTCTGCATTGTAACCTGCACAGACCGTAGGATGAAGCTTAATTGCATACGAATCGGTAAGCACAGGATAGAACGCCAAAATCGAGAGTTTGTGCAAGGTTGGTGCACGGTTCAATAGCACCGGATGGTTCTTGGTAACCTCTTCGAGAATGTCGTACACGACCGGATCTTTGTGCTCAAGGAAGGTCTTTGCGCTCTTAATGTTTGGCGCCAGACCACGCACAATAATTTCACGGAGTAGATGCGGCTTGAACAGCTCGAGTGCCATTTCTTTTGGCACACCACACTGATCAATTCGGAGTTCTGGTCCTACAATAATGGTGGATCGTCCTGAATAATCAACTCGCTTACCGAGAAGATTCTGTCGGAATCGACCTTGCTTTCCTCGCAATACATCAGATAATGACTTCTGAATCTTCGAGGCAGAGCCCTGAGATCGAGATCGACCTCGCGACTTCTGAAGATCAAGGAGTGAGTCAACGGCCTCCTGTAACATTCGCTTTTCGTTTCTTAAGATAATCTCCGGAGCACCGAGATCAATCAACTGCTTTAATCGATTGTTTCGGTTAATAACTCGTCGATAAAAATCATTCAGGTCCGAGGTTGCGAACTTACCACCGGGGAGCTGAACAACCGGTCGGAGATCAGGTGGGATAACCGGAAGAACGGTTAATACCATCCAGACTGGCTGCGTTTTACTCTTGATGAAAGACTCGATGACGCGAACCTTCTTCAATAGCTTATTTCGTCGCTCACCTTTTGCCTTTGGAAGCTCGTTGAGTGCGGTTGAGTACAGCGCCTGCAGATCAAGATTCTGCAGGGTATCATGAACAACCTCTGATCCCATTCCAACGGTGATACATTTCTCAAGATTATATTCTCGAAGATAGAGATAATCATCTTCTTCAAGAAGATCGTTCTGCTTCAGTGATTTTACAATTTTAATCACTCGATCAAAGAATGCCGTCTTTTGTGATTTCTTTTCAACAAACTTGTTTGACAGCTGCTTAAACTGCTCCTTCTCTTTCAGTGAAAGCTCCTGCAACGCGATCTCTGCCTGCTCCTTATTCGACAGTCTCTTTTCTAGTGCGGCTCGCTGTTTTTCAAACTGCGCTCTCACTTCATCCTTATCCTTTTCGTGCTGTTCCTCTTCTTTGGTGATTTCCTTTTTCTTTACCTCTTCAAGTGCGACAACTGCTTTCTTCTGTTTTTCTTCGTTCACATCGGTGACGAGATAGAGAGCATAATAAATGACTCGCTCTAATGACTGAGGTGGAATGTCAAGAAGCGTGCTTAATGGAGCTGCCGCACCCTTAAAGTACCAGATGTGTACAATCGGTGACGCAAGCTTGATATACCCCATTCGTTCACGTCGAACAGCAGAGGTAGTTACTTCGACTCCGCAGCGATCACAGACAATCCCTTTATATCGAACTCTCTTGTACTTACCACAGTAACATTCGTAGTCTTTGGTTGGACCGAAGATACGCTCATCAAACAGTCCGTCCTTTTCAGGTCGGAGTGTTCGATAGTTGATGGTTTCCGGTTTGGTAACTTCACCTTTTGACCACTGAAGAATATCCTCAGGTGATGCGAGGCGAATTCGTAAACCGCTAAAATCAACTACTGGTAGTTCGTCCATTATTTGATGTAATCAACTGATAATCCGAGCGCATTTAATTCTTTCAACAGAACGTGGAACGACTCCGGAACATTCGACTGAGGAATGTCGAGACCCTTGATGATCGACTCAAACGCCTTCACACGACCTCGAAGATCATCTGATTTGATCGTCAACATCTCCTGAAGTACCGCAGGTACTCGGTGAGACTCAAGTGCCCAGACCTCCATCTCTCCGAATCGCTGTCCTCCCATCTGCGACTTACCACCGAGAGGCTGTTGCGTCACGAGTGAGTATGGACCAACTGATCGTGCATGGAATTTATCTTCAATCATATGAATGAGCTTCATGATGTATCCAACGCCGACAAGCGCATTTCGATCGAGCGCCTTACCGGTCTGACCATCGTACAACGTCATCTTCCCATCAATTGGAAGATCGAGTTTCTTGAGTTCATTGGTGATGAAATCCTCACGAATTCGTTCAAATACCGGGAAGTTCATTCGAGATCCTTCTTTTTGCGCTACCAGTCCAAGCATGGTTTCATAGAGCTGTCCAAGATTCATACGGGAAAGAATTGACAGCGGTGAGATGATAATATCAACCGGTGTTCCGTCTTCAAGATACGGCATGTCCCATTCAGGAAGAATGCGTGAGATAACTCCTTTGTTTCCGTGTCGACCTGCCAACTTATCTCCCACAGTAATCTTTCGCAGCTGCGCGATAGTTACCAAAATTCGTTTAATAACCGTTGGTTCGAGCTCATTTGGATCCTTCTTTGTGTCGATCACCTGAACATCGACAACAACTCCACGCTTTCCATACGGAACACGAAGTGATGTATCTTTTACGTCTTTTGCCTTCTCACCAAAGATCGCTCGGAGAAGTCGTTCTTCTGCGGAAAGCTCTTTCTCTCCTTTTGGTGCAACCTTTCCAACGAGGATGTCTCCACCGTGTACTTCTGTACCAATAAGAATCAGTCCATCCTTATCTAGATTCTGGAGTACCTCTTCTCGTACATTTGGAATATCACGGGTGAGCTCTTCGGGGCCAAGCTTCGTGTCGACAACATCTGCAATAAACTCTTCGCTCGAGATCGAGGTGAGAATATCTTTCTTCAGAAGTCGTTCCGAGATAACAAAGCCGTCCTCGTATCCGAGACCGTTCAATGAGGTATATGCAATGACAAGATTCTGTCCGAGTGCAAGACTACCATCGTTGGTAGCGGGTCCGTCGACCAAGAGGTCGCCTTTCTTGACCTTCTGGTTGAGCTCGACTCGTGGTCGCTGATCAAACACAACATCTTTGTTGGTTTTGATAAAACGATCGAGGTCGTATTCATATTTTTTCTTGCTTTTTCCAACCACCACTACCTTCTGTCCATCAACGTAGTCAACGACTCCATCCTCCTCGGCATAGATCGTTCGTCCGAGCGCCTGAGAAACCTTTTTCTCCATACCTGTTCCGACAAGCGGAGCCTCTGGCTGTACCAACGGTACCGCCTGGCACTGCATGTGCGTACCCATCAGGGCTCGCGATGCATCGTCGTTTTGCAGGAATGGAATGACCGCTGCGGCGGCTCCGATTACCTGGCGTGGGGAGATGTCGATGTAATCAACCTTCTCGGAAGGAATCTCAATGAGATCGCCCTCGAATCGAGCAACAACATGACTGTCGGTGATAACACCGGTCTTATCAATGTTGACGGTATCAGAGGTAATATAATACTTCTCCTCATCGTCAGCCTGGAAGTATTCGATGGTGTCGGTGACCTTTGCAACCGTCTTCCCACCCATCTTCACCTTCTCAACTTTCTTGTACGGTGTCTCGAGGAAGTTGTACTTATTTACGCGACTGTAGAGCGCCATGTATGTGACCACACCGATGTTCGGACCTTCGGGCGATCGGATCGGACAGATTCGTCCGTACTGTGAAGCAGAAATATCGCGAATTGAGAACGATGCTCGCTCTTTTTCGATTCCTCCCGGTCCGCCGACGGTGATTCTTCGAAGATTATCAAGCTCCGAAAGTGGATTGGTCTGGTCGACGATGGTTGAGAGCTGACTGGTTCTAAAGAATGAATTGAGTGCAACGGTCAATGGCTTGGAGTTAACCACCTGCGAAGGAACGACATTGGTCTCCCCCGCAACTAAACTCATTCGCTCTTTGATCTCGCGCTCTGCTCGCACCATTCCGACACGAATTCCGTACATTCCGACTAGTTCTCCGACGGTGCGGAGACGTCGATTTCCAAGATGATCGATGTCGTCAAAGGACTTCTCACCATTGGTCATCGAGACAAGATACTTAATGGTTTCGATGATATCTTCCTTCTTCAAGAGGTAGTTTTCTCGCTCAATGTTGAAGTTGAGACCGAGCTTCTTGTTCATCTTGTATCGTCCGACATCAGCGAGTGAGTATCGACGATGATTGAAGAATAGATTATTGATGGTCTCGATTGCATTTTCAAGAATGAGCGGCTCTCCGGGTTTTACCTTGCGGTATACCTCGAGAATAGCCTCATTTTTGCTTTGAGTTGTGTCTTTTTTGAGGGTTGGTTGAATGTATTTTTCAACGAGTGTTGGATCGAGATCTCGGAATGAATTGAGAATCTGGGTAGGATTGTCTCCTTCAAACATCTTCACAAGTGCTGAGCCGAGGAACTTTCGCTTCTTATTCACCTTTACCTCAATGAGGTTGTTCTTGTTGATGGTGATGTCGAGCCAAGCTCCAATGTACGGTCGAATCTCTGCATTGTAGAGGGTGAGCCCCGTTGTCTTATCAATCTCTGCGGTGAAGTAAACACCCGGAGCACGGACGAGTTGATTAATAACAACACGCTCGATTCCATTAATGATGAAGGTGCCACGATCGGTCATCTTTGGCAAATTAAAGAAGTATACGTCCTGTTTCTTTTCTTGATTCAATCGCTTGTTGGTAAGTTTCAGTTTCAGGTAAACGGGCACATCGTAGGTAAGTTTCTTTGCAAGGCAGAGTTCGAGTGGATATCGAGGATCGCCAAAATAAAAATCTTCGAACTCTAACTCAAACTTTTTTCCGGTGTAGTCCTGTACCGGGAAAAACTCTTCAAGAATCTGACGAAGGTCTTTGGTAAGGAATTGGTTCCAAGAATTTTTTTGAATCTCAATCAAATCCAGCTTTTCTAGGTTTGGTTCAGATTTTCCTACCAGGAGCTCTTTTCTTGGTTGGTCGTTTGTGTTAGTCTGTTTTGGCATCTCGTGTTGTGGCGAATAACAACTATTGAGGCAATCGTGTTTAGAACAAACAAAATGCCCCGCATGGGCGGGGTTTGTGTTAAAACTCCTATACTATACACCACTCTTAGGCATAATGCAAGAGTAATTTTACTAGTGAACGATCTTCCCGTGTCGGACCTCAAATCGTCGTTCCTTCTGTTTGGTGTTGAGATACTCTAGTGCGGTTCTGAGAAGGCTCTGTACGAGCGACTCCTTCTCCGAAACAACCGTTCCACGCTCAACACGATCTCGATCCACTGCCTCAGAACCAGCAAGTCCTTCTACATATTCCTCTCCCACCCCACCGAGCACCGACTCGACTGTTTTCTCAAGATCCTCGGTGAGCTCCATCGCCTTCTGGAGATTTGCGCGGCCCTTCTTTGTGCCAAAGAAGTAGATACCCGCTGCACCGATTACGGCGCCTAAGGAAAATCCGAACCAGAAGTTAGATGGATTATGGTGTTTCTCCATAGGTATCGCCCTGTTGAGACTCTTTTCGCTTTCTAAAAATTTCAAGCACCTTGAAGACACTCTTCATTCCCCCGACAAACCCCATAACCTCATTGAATCCATTCTCAACACCAGATCCTACCTTCTCAAAACTCTCGACAACGCGATTAATCTTTGTAAGACTTTCCCGAACCTCCTGAAGAATCTTGATCACTTGATATCCGATCAGAATCATGAAGATCGTGGTTACCGAGAGTGTGACCGAAATAAGAATCTGTGTAATATCCATACACTCATTGTAGAGTTATGAGCTACAAAAGGAAAGGGGAAATAGTTATTTTTTGGGGGCGTAGATACTTGGATCAATTTCGCCTGAGAGTACAAGCTCCATAAACAGCCGTCCAACACCAGCGACCGTAAACTGGTCTGCGAGCTGAAGGGCGTATTCCACCGGGATAAAGGTGGTTCCCATAATTTTTTTCGCTACTGCTGAAACGGCCTCAAGTTGCGCTGGATCAAAGACATACTGAGGATTTTGCGCATCATCATCGATTGCACAGAGTTCGTCTTGAAGGATCTTGATCGCATAGAACCTAACACCTTCATTCTCTCCAGAGGTATCAAAGAATGCACTGTTTGGATTCGTTGGAAGTCCCTTCAGCTCTCGAATTCGTTGTTCTGGTACGTGGTGTCCGGTCTCCTCGGTATACTCTCGTACCGCTGTCTGAAAATGCTGCTCACCTGGATTCATAAAACCACGAGGCGCATTCCAGACCATACCACCCATGAGATCTCTCCGCTCTCGAACAACACCGATATACAGATGTCCGTCAGGTGCGACGTGGTACGGGATCGTCACCGATCCGCCACCTCCGGCTTCCTTAATGACCGGTCTGTCGTACCCCTTGAATCCGTAGTCAACTCGGATACCCATCTTCTCGTGCCACAACTTCATCGTAGAGGCGGGTGTTGCAATAGGACTACCATCGACATGCAATCTCCATCCACGAGCTGCTCCATCCGGGACAGGATCCAACTTGAATGGAGTTTTTGGTTCGTGGGCAGTGGAGGGAACAAATCGCTCTGGCATGAGCGAATTATACTATAAGATAGTGATACTTACAAGTTCCGTGGGAGTTAGGATTCGGAGGGATCTTTTGGTTTCTCTTTCCAGTAGATTCCGGCGCGGAGGAGGCTATCGAAGGTGCCGGCATCCTCCCAGATTCCATCGATTACATCTACCTCGAGCTCATCACGACGGAGATATTCGTTATGGAGATCCACAATCTCCACCTCGCCTCGATCGGACGGCTTCAGCTCCTCTGCAAACTTAACCACGCGATTATCAAAGATATACATACCAACAGCTGCGTAATCACTTTTTGGCTTTTCTGGTTTTTCCTCGATCGAGATTACCTTCCCCTTCTCGTTGAACTCTACGACGCCAAATCGCTCCGGATCAT
>CAYOIN010000017.1:0-22832 GCA_964404095.1 uncultured Gammaproteobacteria bacterium
CGAAGAAAGTATTCAGCAGATGATGCAGAAGTACGGCTCAGGACAGTGATTACTCAAGGTATTTCTCGAGTTGCGAACTGAGATCTACACGCAGATCGAGACTCTTCCGAATCGATGTTCCTTCATAGCGCTCTCTGTTGAGATACGGGACTCTCACGACTGAGTATCCTGCAGCTTCGAAAATCTTGTTTGGCCACTCGTTATTTCCAAAGACCACATCAAACTCCCCTACTCCCTCCTCGATAGACTTCATCCATGCTTCATCGCTCGGATTATCCGGAACCGCGACGATCCCCTTCACTCGTTTGGATAGATTAAACTTTGCAACCGCCTTCGTAATCATGTTCTTCCGCTGTTCGAAGCTAAATGGATTCTTATCATCCGAAACATTGGTGCTCCCCACCACAATCACAATCGATGCGCATTGTTCAAGTGCTTGTTGCATGAGATATACATGACCTCGATGAATCGGCTGAAACCGCCCGAGTATCAAACCTGTCTGGTACTTCATAGCACCATGATACCATGCCATGCCGTTTCATGATTGTCAGAAAGACTGATATAATTACCTATCATGAAGCTCTCTATCGGTATCGTTGGACTCCCCAATGTCGGCATTATCTAAGCACCCGATGAAGACGTAGGCTTATATTGTTTTTTTGGTCCTGAACGGAATAAACCACAAACTCTCCGTCGGTGTCCCATTTTTCAGACTTATAGTCGAGTTCAGTAAATGCAACTTCCTTATAATTACCCAGGTCTAAGTAGCGGATCGTTTTATTGTCATGAGTGAAGTAAAACCTATCTCCTATCAACTTAGCTTCGTCCCAAATTATCGAATGTCCGGACTTTGCATTAGCATCCATTGTAACTGTTTTGTTCAGTTTGAAATCAAAAAAATTCGCTTTGTTTGGCCCAATATGTTCGGTCGTCAGATAATATAAATACCTACCATTACACTGAACTCCGGACTTCCATTTCACTGTATCGAAGTCGATCATTTTGCTTTTATGAGTGGTCAGATCAAACGCTATTACTTGATATTTATTTGTTATGCCACAAATCTTCTCACCGTTCATCGTAATCTGTTCAAAGGAGTTTAGTTCCGGCAACCTCGTTTCTTTTTTGTTGACCAAGTCTAGAATAATCACCTCACTACTCATTTCTCCTTTAGTACCGTTACTCGAATTGCCCCCTAAATCGGTGGATTTTCTTCTAAAAACGAGGCGATTGTTATACGTTCCAATCAATTTATCAACGTTCTTTACGATAATACTTTTAGTCGCCGGTTTTGGGTCATACTTGTAAAGAGTATTACCTTGTAGGTAGAATATGTTATTATCATAGATTTTTGCCTTCCCATCTATTTTATGGGGGTTATCTTGACTTTCGTCCTCGTTGTTAGATAGTTGGGTTATTGAACCAACTGAGGTTTGAGATGAAAACTTAAACACAAAAATATCCCACACATTTCTCGGAAATGGTGGAAAAATTTTTGTGTGCTCGCTCCATAAAATATGATTGTCGCTTATACTAAAATCGAACTTTGACGGATTCCTATCAGCCACAAGCACCTCCCTCGAGAAATCATAACTCTTACTTCCGCCAGGGAGTGGGTTTTGTATCGCGGCTTCATTCTGAGCAATCTTTGAATTTACAGCACTTGCAAGAAAGTAACACAAAACAAATACTAATAATGTACGTGTAAGCGAACTCCTAAAGCTCATTTTTTGCCTGAAAAGTCGCCTCATCAAGAGAGTAACTAAAATACTCGCTACCGGTAGTTCGAATAGTAGTGATAGCGTTAGAAATAATCCTATATAAAGAGGGACTTCACCAATGTTCAACATCTTTATCAAAACTGCCGAAAACAGCAAAAGTACAATCGGAGCAAAATAGTAGTTTATAAAGCCGAAAACAATGAGAAGCATATTGATTTTAACATCCCATTTTCTTTTCACCTTTAGCGCTGTGAAGTTTCCTACCATACGAATTGTAATTATTATTACATAATAAATTCCGCTATACCACCTAGAACAACTTATATAATTAGTGACGAATCCAACTATTTTTAGCTCATGATATAATTACCTATCATGAAGCTCTCTATCGGTATCGTTGGACTCCCCAATGTCGGAAAATCAACCCTCTTCAACTCGCTCCTCAAGAAACAGGTTGCACTTGAGGCAAACTACCCGTTTGCCACGATCGACCCCAACGTAGGTATCATCGAGGTTCCAGATGAACGTCTTTCCAAACTAGCCGAGATTGTGAAAACGCAGAAAATCGTACCTGCAGCAGTTGAGTTCTACGACATAGCCGGGCTCGTGAAGGGAGCGTCACAGGGTGAAGGGCTTGGAAATCAGTTCCTCTCACATATTCGTGAGGTCGCTGCTATCGCTCATGTCGTACGCCTATTTGAGGATAAGGATATTATTCATGTAGCGAATCAGGTAAACCCAGTTGATGACATTAAGACCATCGAGACCGAGCTTATTCTTGCCGATCTTCAGACGCTTAATAAGCAGAAGGAGCCAAAGGGCACAAGCGCCCCAAAGGAAGCATTCCTCGCCTATGAGTCGGTCCGCAAGCTTATCACCGGCCTGAATGACGGCAAGCCGGCACGAGAAGTACAGCTGAGTCCTGACGAGCTTGAGGCAATCCAACCACTCAACCTCATCACCATGAAACCGGTCATTTTCTGTTTTAATTGCTCTCTCGAACAGCTCGAGAGCCCCGAACAGACCTCTACTCAGATTGTAGAGATTCTTCAACAGGCTCAGAATTCTACAGCCTCGTTCCTCATATTCAACCCACTCGAAGAAACAACCCTTAACCATCTCATCCAGAAAGCATATGAAACCCTAGGACTCATCTCGTTTCTCACCGCTGGAGAAAAAGAGGCGCGCGCATGGACGGTGCGACGTGGTGAGCTCGCTCCGCAGGCGGCAGGCGCCATTCACACAGACTTTGAAAAGAAGTTCATAAAAGCAGATGTCGTGAAGTATGAAGACTTCGTGAACTGCAATGGTTGGCATGGCGCCCGCGAGAAAGGAAGAGCGCTCATCTGCGGAAAAGACTACGTCATGCAGGATGGAGACGTCGTAGAGTTCAAGATCGGGGCGTAGCTCTTCGGTATCTCAGATAGATGTCGATGTAGCGGATCGATGAGAAAAATGCGAACACAAGGCCTTGCCACCCGTCCATAAAGCCTTTGTGTCTCCCGAACATTGATACGAAGGTGCTCAACGGTTTCCAGAAGCAGTACCGAAAAAATGTGGGTACTACTCCCTGCTCAGCAAGAAGCTTCACATCAAGCGCGTTATACCGTACCCATCGTTTCAGATATCGGCCAAACTCGGGA
Organism: uncultured Gammaproteobacteria bacterium; assembly: GCA_964404095.1. Classification (GTDB taxonomy): domain Bacteria; phylum Patescibacteriota; class Microgenomatia; order UBA1406; family GWC2-37-13; genus CAZLQR01. Next base: position 3,365 of record CAYOIN010000017.1, read on the forward strand.
TCTGCATAGTGGAGTAGATCGCTCTTCAACGATCCCACAATCCCCTTCACCGCAACGTTCTCATGTACCGTTTTGCAGGGGAAATGAGCGACACCATGTCGATACAGCCGAATTGTTCGATCGGGATACACGCCTCCTTTTGTGAGAAATCGCCCGAGAAACAGATTTTTTCGAGAAATCCAGTATGCGACAATAGACTCCTCAGTTCGTTCCTTTGAAGCTATAATACCCTGTATTTCTGCCCGCAGCTCGGGAGAAACTTCCTCATCAGCGTCCAGCTGGAGGATCCAGTCTGCTTTGGCTCGTTCGATTGCTTTCTGCTTGTTTATATGGAACATGGGGGGGTTGTCTTCCTGGTAAACGGTGACCTTCTCCGAATGATAGGACTCGATGATGGACATTGTCTTGTCCGTTGATCCACCGTCTACGATTACAACCTCATCAACCCAGTCGATGCAGGAATCGAGCGCATATCGAATGAACTTTTCTTCGTTGTAGACAGCCAGACACAGTGCTATGGTAGGAGATTTCATTTTGAGTTTTGCCTAATTTTATGGTATCATATTATCTCGCAATACACCGTCTTGGTGTGCGAAGACGCCTATGAAATGCTTTCACTGTGGTAAAACGGTATTGTTTGGTCGCTCACATACACATCATCGTGGTGTAGCGGGAGGACGATGGAAAAAACGAGCTCCAAAAACCGCTCGTGTATTCAAGCCGAATCTCCAGAAAATCTCGATTATGGTAGCTGGTAAAGCAAAGACCGTGTACATGTGTACTCGTTGCATTAAGCGCGTCCGTAAGGATCTCAAAGACGGCGTACAGCCGTTCGTAACCCTCGTTGCGGTTCAACAGGCGCCGGTTTCGGTAGCTACTGCGTAAATACCCTCAAGAGCCTTAGGCCTTTATTTTGACAAGCTCATCACCATCTTCTTCGTAGAGTTGTGTTCCCTGCTCAAGACATCGCTGGGTAAAGAGAATGCCGTTCAGGTGGTCAACCTCATGCTGAACAATGATCGCCTCAAATCCCTCGTACGTTGTGGTGTGTACGGTGCCGTCGAGATCCATAGACACAAGCTCTACCTTGCTCTCCCGACGAAGTGGTGCCCAAATATGCGGTATGGAGAGACATCCCTCCATCTTTCCTTCTTTATTCTTCCGTTTCGTTCCGCTCTGATTCACACGAGTTCCGTCACTAGCCGGAACGAGGGTAATTTCGGGGTTTATGTGGACCGTGATCTCTCCTGTCGTTGTTGGGCGCATGATGAATAGACTGAGCCCTTCTCCTACCTGGGTCGCGGCAAGTCCTACCCCCTCCGGATCGCGTTGTGCGATGAGGGTCTTTTTCATCTCTTCAACGAGCGACCGTATCTTTGGCGTGACGGTCTTTACGCGCTGCGTTGGCGTGGTCAGCACTGGATTGGGAATGGTTACGATCTTTAACATAATTATCTTTTTTTTGCGCGACCTCTCGAGGGAACGGGTGAAGCAAAGCTCAGTAGTATGATGATAACCATGAACACCGCCCATGCCATCAGCGGAAAGGTCATAAAGCCGAAGTAGAGATCATATCCTTTATCGCACGGAACGCCAGCATACTGCTTCGCACATGGGAGGATGGGTACCAGCGTCCGTGGCAATACATGCAGTGAATAGTGGTACAGTGCGATCAGGCCTCCGACAGCATTCAGAACCATTAAATATGGTGTCAGAACACGCTCATTTCTTAGCTGCGCAACGTACAGCAATACCACCTGTGGATACATTGCTATGCGTTGATACCAGCACAGAATACAGGGTGGGAAATGAAGAACCTCTGAGAGAAAAAGACTCGCGAGTGTTGCCATCGATGCAGCGACAAATGCAAGTTGATATGCATATGGGTGAAGGAGTTTTCTCAGCCTATCAAAGTGATCAAGGCGAACGAGCTTTTTAGCTACAAAGAGCACCCCAACGACACAAACTGAGATAAACGCGAGAAGCCCGAGCACCGAGATGATCGTAAGCGAAACCTTCGTCATGGTAGATAGTATATAATATAGGAGGCTCTACGGCTAACTTTATTGGATTATGATTGATCTACTTACCCAATCCCCTCTTCTGTTTGGCATCTACGCTGTCGCACTCTTAGGAGCTATTTCGATTCATGAGTTTAGTCATGCACTCGTGGCAGACCGTCTCGGCGATCCAACGCCACGAATACAGGGTCGGGTCACGCTGGATCCAAGGGCTCATATCGATCTTACCGGGATCCTCTTTCTCTTTGTTTTTGGTTTTGGTTGGGGTCGCCCGGTTCAGTTTGACCCATTCAACCTCGAACATCCTCGGCGCGACGCCGCATTGATCTCGGTAGCCGGACCGATTTCGAACCTTATTATTGCCGTAATCTGCTCGCTCATATATACCGCCACCTCATTTTCTCTCCTGTTACCGTTTATCACGCTCAACGTCATACTTGCGGTATTCAACCTCCTCCCCATACATCCGCTCGATGGGTTCAAGATTGTCGGTGGCCTCCTCTCCGAAGAAAAGGCTCGAGAATGGTATCAACTGGAACGATATGGCATTCTCTTCCTGATCCTACTCATACTCCCAATGGGCGGTGGCTCGATGCTTTCGAAGATTATTACCCCAGTGATGCAGTTTGTTCTCGGACTGTTAATCCGATAGCTCCGTTAGTTCGCTGGTGAGGGATTCTGTGCTGCCTTAATACACTTAATGTACTCCTGAGTACTGCACTCTGTTCCCAGCTTCGCCTTAATCGCCTCGCAGTCGGTTTCCTTACAGGTATTCATTCTATCCTCGATCGGCGTCTCGGTTGTCGTATCTGCAGTCGCGGTTGGGGTTGGTGTAGGTGAGCCAATAACCTCTGTCGTGGTTTCGTTCTCTGACTTGGTCGTAAAACTCCATGGTACGCCAGCATTGTCGAAGGTTTCATCCGCACCGGCGGTAAGTACAAAGAAGTACGATGTATTCGGCGTAAGCGAGCTGATCACTACAGAGTGTTCTTTTCCTTCCGGTGTTGTAGCCGGTGCAAACTGCGTCAAGCTCGAAGCCGAAACTCCGTACTTCACCACCGCTCCCACGGTATCGTTTCCGGTTGTCCAGCTTACCTTCGCAGATGTAGCTGTCACTTCGGAGATCGCGATATTTTCCGGCTTCTCACTGGAGGCGCGCGAGAAGGTCTGCATAAACAAGAATCCGCCTACGATGAGCGCCAAACCAAGAACAGATCCGATACTTACCGCAATAAGTTTACTTTTTTTCATGTGTGTATGAATATTAATACGGTCTGATGAACTTTGCAATGCCTCCAACCGCCACGAGCACCGCACCGATAAAGCCGACCATCATCATGGTCTCGGTCGTACCGCTCGCAGGGAGGCTGGTTACTACGCGCTTTGTTGGTGTAGGAGTCGGATCTTCTTCGGCCGTACCGGTCGATCCCGCCACATTGACCGTAATCGTTGCGGTACCATTCTGAGAACAGGTAATTACGTTTGTTGAGTTAATGTCGTTTTTGATCACCTTCGAGGTAACCGTTGCCTGACCATTACAGTCAAATACTAAGTCGGTCGAACCCTCTGCTAAGGCAGAAAATGAGACAGTTGCAACGGTGCCGGTTCCGGTCTTAAAATCTGATGGACTGTTCACAAAACCCGCAACGTATGCTTTTCCTGTGGAAAGATCGTTCAGCACCGTCGGAAAATACGTGCCATCGGTTACTGAATCCGCACTTAAAACGGCCTCGTCGTATGTAACATACGCATCAACCGAGGTAATCTGATCCGATCCAGGATTCACGATAATCTGCACATCAAAACTATCCCCTTCAGCGACGGTAAAACTCGACTGGTCAAACTTCAGAAATGCAGCATAGACTCCCCCATTAACCGAGAGTACCAACACAAACATTGCAACAATTGCACAGACCTTCGTAATATACGACCTCATAGATGCATCTTTCAACCTAAACTCATTTAACTGTGATCACCACCTCATTCACCTGAGGTTGGTACATCATCGTTTCGCTATCAACAAATTTTGTAGATGATTGCTCGATAGCGTCCAAGAGTGTGAGCTTGTACTCTCCTGCCTTGGTAGGGACAAAGGTAATTGTCGCAACCTCTGTGTCGCTTAGCACCGGCACTACTTCTGTTGCAGGATCCTTTGCTGAGGTAAGTTCAAGATAACCCTTCCTTACGCTACCGACAATGCTAAACCCTTTCAGATTCGACGTCACCGATCTGTAGGTAAGCGCGCTTGAGTCGAACAGCATTACCGCATCAAAGCCAACCACGCTATGTTTTGCAGAGTTCGCGGTAAGTGTTACGGTTACCGGCTCACCCACTGCAAACTGCCTCTGGCTACCCGTTGAGATCGTAAATGAACCGGCTTTCTGCACTTCTTCCCGTTGTTTTTCCTGTACATTTTGTTGCTGTGAGTCTGTCACCGCTCCTGGTACGGCGCTTTTGTTCATCAAGAGGACAAACTCAACCAGTGCGATCACCACGAGGACAACAAGGAGGCTAAATCGGTAATTTTTTTTCGGTCCTTGAGGTTGCATGAGCTCGGTATTTGTTTGATCCATGGCTATTATTGATCGTCGTACTTAACGTTTAATGATTGGATGATAAGCGATCGGTCTTGCGTATCAATAACTCCGTCGAAGTTAAGGTCGCCGATTGCAAGCTCGCTCTCAACCGTTGAACCAAGATGGTTCAGGACGTACGAGATATCGTATGAATCTACGACTCCATTCTGCTCGCCGGTTGAGGACGGGAGATCTCCGACAAGCATGAGGATTCCAGAGAAATCGAGATTATTGGTCCCAGCGGTGATCGGCATGTTGCTTTCGCTACAGTTGTAGGTTCCACCGGACGCTTCAGACGGAGCAAATGCACAGACCCTCTTCTGGAGGTGCTTGCCGACCTTTACAAATACGGTGTACTTTGTTGACGAGCCAACGACAATATTCGTGAACGAGACATTCCCTTCCCACACTCCCTGGTTGTTGACGGTGAGGGTGCCGCTCTGGTATCCGGTACTGGTCGGTCCCTGAAGTTTAACTTTGAACGGAACTGTTTTTCCTCCTTTTGGATAGCCGCCCACACCTTGGAACTTCAGTTTAAATGCGAGCGTTGCATCGCTGGTTGTTCCAGGAACTGTCGTTGGAGTTGCTGTACTTACGGCTGTTGTTGGAGTCGGTGTACTTGGATTCGATCCGCCGCCGCCTCCGCCTCCACCACCGCCGCCGCCTCCGCCACCAGGTGTTGGGTTCGGTGTGCTTGTTGGTTTCGGATCGCTTGATTTCACCACACACTTTCCTGTCTTAAACTCAGCTGGTGGTTGAATTCCATTTGAGGCATTTCCATCGCTATCACACGCATATCCGGAGCCGCAGTACTTCACCCCATCAGGACAACCCGCAACATTTAGGTATCCACACGAGCTCCCAGCCGATGCCAAACATTTATTAGCAACAGGAGTTGGTGTGGTTTTCTTTGTCGGGGTTGGCGTTGTTTTTTTTGTTGGGGTGGGTGTCGCTCCGGTAGTACTTACACACTTACAGGAATTTGTGGCTGTGACATACGTAGCTGATGGTTTTCCTGCTTGACAAGAATATGTATCTATTCCATCGATAACGTCTTCAGCATACGAACGAGACCAACAACAGGTATCCCCAACTTTACAAACAGTAGGCTTTTTTTTACAGACTCTGCCCGATTCGACACAGCCACTACCGCTCGCACACTGTGCGCTATTTGTACAACTACCTCCATCAGGAACTACCGTGGTTTTTGTACAGTTATAAAATGCGACGTTCTCTGAATCTTCATTATAGACCTTTGCTATTGACATGCTTAACGAGCCGTATGTGGTATTGGTCGTTCTATAACTAGACTTACTTACATCGCACTGATCAGTACCAAAACTTGGATTGGTCCAATAACAGATCGATCTGCCCGCGCTATCTTTTGCTGAGGTACATAAATTTGAGTAACCCTCACTCGTACGAGTATTACTTTGGTTCACCCACTTCTCACAACTAATTCTCTTGCATGAATACGTAACTCCATTCACTGTGCGTGATACCGCAGTAATTGCAGATTGATCAGCGCCGGCACGAGTTCCATACCCACCAGTGCCCTGTTTGACAACTATGTAGGTTCCGAGTGCGGATATTGCAAGAAGAAATACCACAACAAGCAGTGGTAAAACAGCGAAGCCCTGTATTCTCGCCTTAATACTCTTCATTTTCTGATAGAAAAAATATATATGTTTTCATACGGTGCGTCAAGCGTGAAATACATGATTTTCCGGTTCGGTTTTGAATTTTCTTGAAGAAAACTTCAGTGAAAACGTGCGCAGATTCTCACAACAATCTAGACCGATATTTTCTGTTGACATTTCTATAACCCCTTCATATAATGCGTTCTATGTCAAACCCTATCAGATCTCATCGCGTCTCACTTGATGATCTTCCAGATCTCCTGACTATTCGTGAAGTTGCGGATATTTTGCGCGTTTCTCCGCTTACGATAAAGCGATGGGGTAAGAAAGGCAAACTCCCTGCAATCCGCATTAACTCTCGCGGAGATCGACGATACAAGAAGGAAGTAGTGAATCGTCTCCTTGGCGTGAACTTCGAAGAATAATTAGTGTTGTCCCCCACTCTCTCGTTTTATCGCGCCAAAGACCGATGCAAATAGAGCAATCAGTATTCCAAACGGTGCCATCATGAGGGGATGCTTGTGAATAAACTCCGCGATTTTTCCACGAGGTTTTTGCACTCTTTCACGCGGTGTATGCTGCGAAATCTCGGGTCCATGCTGTTGTTCACTTTGTAGTCCGGCGATAAAACGCTGGAGCTCCTCGGGAGTCGGCTCTCCGAGCTCATGAGAAAGCGGAGTATGAGAGAGTCGTGGATTCGAGTCCTCGATCTGAGATGGCATATCGATCGGCAACTCGACCTGAGGCTCAACAATAGGCATTTCTACTGGCGGTCTCTCCAATAGTGCGGTTCCTCCTTCCGGCATAGATTAAATCTTGGTGGCTCCAAAAACTCCTCCACCAAGTAATCCAGCAATGGCTAAAAAGATTAAGGCCATATTACGAAGGGGATGTTTCTTAAATCGCTCCGTTATTTTCCCGTCTGCACTCAATATGCCATCTCCACCTGCTTTATTAATCGCCGAGATCATGTCAGTTTTCCCCTTTACAGCATGTTCGATCATATCGTGACCCCACGTAGCCTTACTTATTTTGAGAACCTCGTCAGGAGAAACCCGTCCGCCACTGCGCAACAACCCTCCACGAAGCATGTATGTTGTTAATATATTTTCCGTCACCTGATTTCTGAATTCTGCAAACTTGGCAGAATCAGCTTCGATCTTCGTTATTTCGGCTGGAGTATATCCGGCAGTGGCGAGGGCAGATCTTGTTAGGGATTCCGGTCCTGAACTAAGTAATGTTTGATAGTCGGCTCGTACAATCTGCACGTTTACCTTCTTTCCAATAAAGTATCTATCGGCTAACGATCTCGCAAATGCCTGCTTTTTCACATCTTCGGATTTTGATGCAATATTGTCTAATTCCGCTTTACCCGCATCGATTGCTTCCTGCACCTTCTCGTCCATCCAGCCATCCGCCGCTTTGCCGAACACCTCTTCAATAGACTTCACAAAAGACTCTTCCTCGTGAGATCGCGAAGCTCGCGCTTTGGCAAGTTCAAGTGTTTTCGTTGACAGTTTACCTTCGATATCGGTTTTCTGATTTACAAGCTCCGATCGTTTCCCTTCTTTTTCAGTTAGCTCATTTTTTAATTCGCCTTCACCATTCTTCAGTTTTTCATAAAGATCTTCCTTTTGTTTATATTCCGCCTGTTTAGTTGTCATCTGTGTTTTAAAACTCGCCAACTCAGTTTTAGCTGCGACAAGATCTGCCTGGATTGCTGCTATATCGCGTGAACCGCTCGGTTTTTCCTTTGCATATCGATCTACTTCTACTTGCTTTGCTTCAAGTTGAATTTGCAACGGTTGGATATCATTGGCAATCATAGCCATATCGGTCAAGGTGGTTGAAACTCTTTCGTAATTTTTTCCTACCCTTAGGCCACCTGGGGCACTCGGATCGGCAACCTCAACCTGATATTCTTTTATTTCATCTTTAATTTTTGCAATACGCTCTTCCACCTCAACAAGTGTGCCCTTTTTCCCAGGAGTGCCTATATGCCCCACGATTTCATCTAGTTGAGTGTTCAAGACGCTCACTTCATTATTTAGCGAAGTGACGTTATCTACGAGCTCGGTAGTAAACGCAGCTTCATTGCCCTTTAACACTCCATCTCGGAAATCTGGCCGTGAAACTATCCTTTTTACAAATTCCTCTTTCTGCTTTGACGTCATCTTATCGAGCACAACTTTCCATGCTGGCGTTTGATCCAAACGACCAATCACTAGCTTTGCAACATCGCCCTGTTGGGTTGAGGTTAGCTTGTCAAACCCTTTTGTAAGATATTCGTCCAGAAGCTGTTCGGCGTCCACCGCTCGTTTCTGTCGTCTAGCCTCCTCGGGATCTAGTCCTGTTTTTTTTCCTGATGCATCCCGCTCTAGTCCAATATTTTCATTGATTCTAAATTTTGCAATGGCGCTATCTGGCTGTCTCAACGACAAAGATTTTGCTACCGACTCAGCATCGCCATCTTTAAGATCTGCTCTTAATTTGTCAACCAATGGCTTGACAGCCGCCCCTCCAGGCTTCGCTTCAGCAATAACGGCGCGGACTGGTACTTCTGGGTTTAAAGTCGTGGGCATGCCTAGTTAGTTGGTTGCTTGATTTATAACTGCTTCCAAACGCGACATAATTTCCGCTTCATTGGTATTCACTTGGGATCGCGAATACACTGTGTAAATATCTCCAAACATTTCATACTGCTCCTTTAGCTTACTTAAGAACGTCAATATGTCCTGTCGACTTTTAGCATAATTTAAAGAATCAAGAAGAAAACCTGAGATTTCTTGTGACTGCGTCAAACTGATCTCCTCACGTTCTAATAACGACAATACTTTTTCAACAACCTTTGACATAATTACATGTTTTAAATCCAATAACTCTTTATTAATAGCGGTATGGGTCATATATATACATTCACTATAACAATCCTGATTGTAAATTCAAGTATACTTTTTGCATGAACTGTCCCGACTGTGGAAAACAGATGCAGGTTGTTATATACGATGATCAGTCGTTCATGCACTGCTTTCACTGCAACGGTTCCTTTTTTGAGGACAACATCGTCAATCGAATCTCCCTGGAGAGCGCACAACAGCTCGCACTCACCCATTCCCCTATGGAAACTCCGTTCTCGGCCGCACTAAAAAAATGCCCAAAGGACGATTCCGTAATGCTTCCTATACCACACTCTGAGGCTCTCCCACAGTCCATAACGCTTTTTCACTGTAACACCTGTCATGGTGTTTTTTCGACTGCCCCTGAGCTCGTAAAATTCAAAAAGGCACAGCAGATCAAGGTGGATTACCATAAAATCTGGGAGATTCCCCTTCCGCGACTTCAGTCGATACTTATTATATTCATCTTTACGGTGCTATCTGGTGCAGTATTTATTGGAGCAAATACTGCATGGAAAACAGCGTCATATAAGTCTGAAGCTCAAGAATTGTTGCAACATATTAAACTGTTCAGATCCGGCCGCTATATACTGGTTTCTTTTTCGACTACCACTCGATTTTCGTCCGAGGTTATCTTTCTAACAGGCGGTTCTCGGGAGGTTGTTCGTACGATCATGAAGAGTCCGAGCACTACGCACGTTACCACCTTAAGTGACCTAACCCTGACCACTGATACCTACTTTAAGATTCGGCTCACCGACGCTGCTGGCCGAATCACCGAAACGGAGTTAACGAAGCTAGAGCTGAAGTAACCTACATTTTTTTCTTTAGCTTTGACAGCACCTCTCCCACACGCGGATCTACTCCTTTGTATGCGTTTGCGGCATCAAGCGGGTCGACGACATTCACGGAAAGGCCGGTACCAAGCTCGAAACCAGCTCTATGAATGAACCGGGGAATGATGCGCAGATACCAATTCTCCTTCGGCGAGATATAAAAGTTGTAGCCAAAACTTTCGAGGAACTCATTTTCATCAAAGATTTTCTTGACCTGCGTCAGCGTTTTTTTTAAGATCTTCGCCAGTCGTTTCACTTCGCTATCGGTGATATCACCAAATAGCGCCTTTGATTCTTTTTTTGGTGTGATCCAGACCTCGTATGGCCACTGTGAAAAGTCCGGACAGTAAACGCTAAAGTGCTCGTCCTCATCGACAATATTATTCATCGGCTCTCGGGTAAGTGAGTCGAGGTTAATCTGGGGCGGCAGCACCACGATCTGTGAGTGAGGATGCTTGATTGATGCGCCTGCATGTTGTCCATGATTGCAGAAGATGAGTACCTGGCCTTTGGACCGATAAAAATTGAATCGATCACGATATGCCTGAAGAATGAGTTCAACCTGCTCATGAGGATAGTCGGGAATGTCGTCGGTATCCTGAGGCGAATGAATCACTACTTCGTGAAGATCGGTAATGGGATACTTATTGAGAATGACTCGCACCTTCCAACCTTTGTCGTTTTTCTCCCCTTCTCCGAGACGATAGACTTCTTCTGAGGTAAGTTTTTCATTGCCCTCGCAAAATACACATCTCGCAGGTTTATCATTTTTGTGGTTTTGGTCTGGGCGGTCTGCTCGATGTGTCGAAACAATCACCCACCGTCTCGAGCTGATGTCAGGCACGTATTTGGTCATAGTATTACTGTACCATTTTTGCGTTACAAAACACAAATTCGCTATATAATAAGATCGGATGAAGCTTTTTATCGGCCTCGGCAACCCCGGAGCCAAATATCAGGGAAATCGACATAATGCAGGCCATATGTTCATCGACTGGATGAAAGATACCCTGAATGCAAATGCTTTTCAGAAAAGTAAAAGTACCGACGCATCCTACACATGGGTACAGCTGAATGGTGAAAAAACTGAGCTTCTTAAAACAGGCTCATTTATGAATGTGTCCGGCGGTGTCGTGAAAGGTATCCTTACAAAGCATCCTGAGACCAAGCTCGATCAACTTTATATCATTCATGATGATCTGGACATCCCGCTCGGGAAGTTTAAAATCCAGTTTGGTACCGGTCCGAAGCTCCACAACGGAATTCGGTCCGTTGAAGAATCGCTCGGCACCGAAGAATTTTGGCGTATTCGTATTGGGGTCGATGCTCGTCCATCAAACTCAGGCGATAGTGATCGCGTCGATGGTGAGACCTACTCCCTCCAGGACTTCACACCCGAAGAGCAACAGCAGTTGCAAACAGTGTTCGAAACCATATATAAACAGTTGACGCAATAACTATGCGCATAATGTTTCTCCATATGTTTCCCCTCTGGGGAAATGGGAGTGGTAACTGGCTGCGTAGACTCACACAAGAACTCGTAAAAAACGGGCATACCGTTGCGATTGTTGCCCCAGAGAAGAGAGCGCTCGATGGCATCAAGCTCTATACCGTAAAACCTCCTCAGATGGGAGTCTTCGTCGGAAATCCTGAACTCAAAAATGCCAAAAAATACGAGGATATGAACGGTGTTGAGATTGGAGAGATCTACACGAGCTATGTGAATGCCTCACTCAAGGCAGTTCGCGAGTTCGAGCCAGAGATCATTCATTCATTCCACACCGCATTTCTTCCGGCGGTTGCGCGATTAATAAAAGTTCTCTATGGGATCAAATTCGTTATCACAACCCACGGGAGCGATCTTCACTACCTCAGTCGTGATCGGCGTCTGATCGGCCTCATCAACGACGCAAACGCAGTTGCTCGCTTCATCACGGCTAACAGCGCCTTCACCAAGCGATGGTATCTCGATATGTTTGGCCATGAATATGGATACAAAACAAAAACAATTCTTGGAGGTGTCGACCTTGTCGATTACACCGCAGACTTCAGCGCCGAGATTGCAAAGATAAACAAAAAGTACAACCTTGATGGTCAGAAGGTAGTGTTATTCACCGGCAGGCTCACAAAATATAAAGGTGTTGATTATCTGATCCGTGCCGCAAAGAGCATAACCGGTACCGTGCTCATCGTCGGAGATGGACCTGAGCGAGCAAACCTCGAGAAACTTATCAAGGATTATGCTATTTCCAATGTAAAGATTCTCGGATGGATTAAAACAGATGACAATATTAGCCTCAACGCATTCTATGCTCGTTCAGACGTATATGTGGCTCCAAGTACCTGGAAAGAGCCGTTCGGTCTGGTTATCGTTGAGGCAATGGCTTCCAAAAAACCGGTGGTCGCAACGCATAGCGGTGGAATCACCTCGATCATCAAGCATGGAGTAAATGGCTATCTTGTGAAGACGAAGGACAGTAAGGCGATCACCGACACGGTCAACATGCTCCTCGCAGATGACGAGCTGAGAAAAACAGTTGGGAAAAAAGCGCACGAAACCGTCAAGGCAAGATTTACCTGGGAGAAGATGACCGAAGAGTTCGAAAAGATCTATCGAAAGTTCCGCTTTACGACCAAAGAGTACCTTCATGTTGTACGCGAACTTCCCAAAAAGCATCCAACCCGGTATAAATAAAGAATGAGGATCTTACTCGTCTCCACACTCAAACGTAGGGTTGCCGCTTCGGAATTCGCATCGCGATCGAGAATTATCTTTCAGCTGGGCGCAGAGCTTGCTCGAAGGGGTCATGATGTGAAACTTCTCGGAACCGCAGATAGCTTAATACCGGGCGTTACCACGATCGGCGTTATTCCAAAGCCCTGGATCGAAGAACAGAAAGTGGAAAATGAGTTTCAGCGCGACATCGCAGAGCTTTTACTCCTCGCCAAGGCGATCGTGCGAGAACAAGATTGGGCAGATGTCATTCATAATCATACCTACCCCGACCTCTTTCCATCAGTTATCGAAGATCAGTTGAGGAAGCCCTTAGTGACGACACTCCATGCAGTACACGATTACTACATTGATTCTGTTGTCGAGCAGTTTCCCAAAACTCAGTTCGTAGCACTCTCTGATTCATATAAGCAGAAAATGAAGCATCAGGACAATGTGTCGGTCGTTCATAACGGCGTTGACACCTCGCTCTATGCGTTCCAGCCAGAAAAAAAAGACTTTCTTTTCTGGCTGGGGAGGCTTCCGAAATCAAAGGGCAAGGATGGTATATATATGGATCCAAAGGGAGTGCGATGGACCATACAGCTCGCACGTAAAACAAATTCATACCTTGCGATCTCCGCTCCTGTAGAAGATATAAATTTTTATGAACGGGATGTAAAACCATTCTTAACAGATCGAATTCGTTTTGTAGGATCTCCTTCTTCCGAACAATCAACTCCGGTCAAGACAATCATCGATCTCTTTCAGAATGCCAAAGCTTTTTTGATGACCATTAACCAGGATGAGCCGTTTGGGCTGGTTGTTGCGGAGGCAATGTCCTGCGGAACTCCGGTTATCGCTTTTAACCGAGGCTCTCTCTCCGAGCTGATTGTTGATGGAAAGACAGGATTCCTGGTCGATCCAAAGGAGGGCGTCGAAGGGCTTGAGCGTGCATTGAGTAAGATTCATACAATCAATCCTGCTGATTGTCGGACTCATGTTGAGGAGCATTTCTCGATTCAGCGCATGGTGTCAGACTACGAAAAACTCTATACCCGACTTGCGAGAAAATAATGTTGACAAGGCATCTTTTTTTCTTCATAATGGTTCGTATTAATGAAAGTCGTAATCTACACTCAAAACACCTGTCAGTTCACTCCTCAAGAGAAACAGTACCTTACCTCGAAGGGCGTCACATTTGAAGAGCGGAACGTTGAATCAAATAAGACCTTTCTCGACGAAATGATGAAGTTAGGAAACAACTTCGCAGGAACACCGGTAACACAGATTGTGAAAGATGATGGGTCAACAACTGTACTCAAAGGATTTACTCAGTCAGAGTTTGATGCGATTCTTGGCGGTGCGCCAGCACAGGCTGCGAATGCAGATATGAATGTGCCTGTCTCGCCAGTAGGCGGGCCTGCACCTCAACCAGCACCTGCATCGATGCCCGAGCCAACTCCAGCTCCAATGCCTGAACCAGCACCGGCACCTGCATCAGAACCGGCTCCAGCACCACAACCAGAACCAACACCAGCGCCCGCTCCTGAGGCGCCTGTTCAGGCAGCGAATGCTGATATGAACGTGCCTGCGCCACAGCCAGCTCCAGCGCCAGTGCCGGAACCGGCTTCAATGCCAGAACCAGCGCCACAGCCAACGCCAGTGCCGGAACCGGCTTCAATGCCTGAAACACCTGTTCAAGCAGCAAATGCAGATATGAATATGCCTGCGCCACAGCCAGCGCCAGCTCCTGAGCCGACACCAACACCAGCGCCGGAACCTACGCCAATGCCAGAACCAACACCGACTCCAGCACCAGAGCCAACACCAACTCCCGCTCCTGAGACGCCCGTTCAGGCAGCGAATAATCCACTCGATGCAATCCTTGCCGATCTTCAGAATAAGGTATCGTCCGCATCTGCACCGGTACAAGCAGCAAATGCAGATATGAATATGCCTGCGCCACAGCCAGCGCCAGCCGAGTCAGACTTGGCACCAGCTCCCGAGCCTACACCGGCGCCAGAGACAAGTCCAGCTCCAGCACCAGCGCCTGCACCCGAACCGACTCCGGCACCAGCCGCAGGACTCCCTAATGTTCCTGATTTTAACGCTCAGTAATCAAACCGCTTCTTAAGCGAGTATACTAGGCACATGCAAAGCGTTGGCGACGTACTCAAACGATTCAATCCCCTTAAAGACAAGTATGTAAGCAGGGAGTTTCAAGGATTTGGAGTGATGCTCTCGGAGAAACTACAAGACAGTCCAAGAAAGAGTCTCTACATCAAGTTCGCAAAAACAATTCCCCGACCACTTCTCGAAGAAGCGCTCCGATTCGTGATTGATTCAAAAGCGAAACGGAAGGCCGCACTCTTCATGTGGAAGCTCAAGGAGCTTGGTGCGTTCACGAAGAAAGCTACTACCCCAAAACCAAAGAAATAATACATATCGCACTGTGTTTTATGGACATGATTTGTAATACGTAATCCGTATTAAATAGTTACAAATCAATCTTAAAAATACCCGTACGCCCAGTAAGCGATCGAGTGGATATTATTGCTTTCGAGGTACAACGTTTTTTTTGCTACCGAGTCTTCGTTCTCAAACCACACAATATGATACCTCCCTTCGCCATCCACATAGTTAATCTCGGTTTCTCCAGATAAGCGGTCCTTCACAGTGGTACATCGCTCGACTGTGCAGTGAGTGAGGATGTTCTTTGTGATCTGAGCAGTGGTTTTTGACTCTCCAACGGTAATCGGTCGTTTTTGATCATCTACCTTCCAGTCGTATCCATACATGCCAAAGATGAAGGTTAATTTATCAGCTGGAATAATCGGAAGAATATCTTTGAGGAGTCTGTCGTAACCGTATCCGTAGCTTTTTCCCGCAGATAGTGGGAAGTTCGGTCCCGGCTCTCCCCTGCTCTTGTGGAGATCGTAGGCCATAATCATTACCTCATCAACAGAGCTCTGAATCGCTCGGAGGTCGTATGGTCGAGCTCGATACAGCACATCTCCGTACATTGTGATCGATGGAATAATATCGTTCTTCCGCATCGACTCCCCAAACAGCCGGTAAAAGGCAGTTACAGTATCGATCTTACCACCGAACAACGATCGATACTCAAAATCGAGCACGACTCCCTCAAATTCGTACGCTTTCGCAAGTGCGACTGCGTCGTTCACGATCGCCTGCTGGCTAGCTAAACTATCAAGAACTCGATCGTTCATCTCGGAGTCGGTCATACGAATGGTTAACCATCGCGATCTTGTACTCCCCTGAATGAATGCTGGTAACGCTTGGTACCCGGGATCTGACCTACTAATTCCATCAATGGTACCCGCGACTCCAAAGTAGATAATCCGATCATACTCCTGTGGTGAGTTAAACGGTGCATCAAGCTGCCAGTATGGAACAAATATTGAGCGTGCGTAGGACGGAGCCGTTCTCGGTGTTGTCTGCCGTTGATCAGCACTCCGTTTCGATTGATCAGCGGGCGTAGGAGAACCGTACTGAGCCCTAAAGAACCACATACCAATACCGATAAGGATCAGGAGGGCGAAGAGCCGTTTCATCCTATCATTATAATCCAAATCAAAGAGTATAATAATACATATGGCACCGGCAAAATCGCAGAGTTCGTTCCCGTCTGTTATGGAGGAGATGGTGCAGCAGATCGAGGAGTTTGGAAAGCAACACCACATATCACATCGTTTTGTTGGTGGAATTTCCTATGGAGGCCTTCTGAACGACCGGACAACCTACACAATCGACGTTCTCAACCGTGAGGTCTATCTGAAGCGTCATAATCCACTTACACTCCTGCGCGAGGATGGTACGGTTCGCGACCTCGATCTCATCTTCCTCACTCAGAACCAAACCGAAATCCGAAGGTTGAAGGAATTTATCCGCGAGCTGAAATGGAAGACTCGCAACAAAATCTCGTTTACTCCATCAATCTCGATCGAGGGCGTGCGCTCCATCGATGACAAGACGAAGACCGAACAGTTTTTCCAGTATGTTACTGAAATTGGCCTCAAGAATGGCCGTTACTACCTCTGGTTTGATGAAATCAAGGAAAAGATCTCTGCAGAGTCACTCGAGGCCTGGACGGTAGTCCTTGAGAATGGTATGCGCTATACCACGCGCAATCCTCTCGCTGATTATTATGCCTACCAGTTTCGCTCACCAAGCGGAGTGAAGCTCAAAGATATTGAGAAGGTAAAACTTCTCAAAAAGCTATCAAATGCAGTGATCAAGGAAGGTCTTGCAGTTTCTATTACATATACCTCGAAGCGGTATTACCAACCTTGGCAAAGCTTTATACGCAAACTGCAGAAAAGCACGCTCCCTGCCGTGCTCTCGAAGCGTGCGATTCTTGCCTGGTACTGGGAAACGCTCGGCACCTCCTTTGCGCATGGAAAGGGAGTGCTCGGGAAGATTTTGTTTGGTATCTTTAATACCGTTACACGTAATCGCCTGTAATGAAGCACTACCTTACTATCACGAGTGACTTTGACGGGACACTCTTTGACCCTGACTGGAAACTACTTCGCTCCGGATGGTACAACCTTCGAACGACACTTCTCCTCAACAAGCATCGGATTCCGTTCATTTTAAATACCGGTAGACCTCACTGGGATCGGTTTGCGGATCTGCAGCTCGCAATAATTGGGATGAAGCGACCCGATGTGGTGATCTACGGTGTTGGCACAAAGATCATCTGGCGCAAAGGCAATCGATACACCCTCGATCAAGCCTGGAATGATGGGATGGTTCAGTCCGGGTGGTCGAAACGAACCGTTGTAGAAAAGATCAAACCAATCATTCAATCTTACCGCGCTACACTCTTTGACACACACAACGAGTTCATGACACGAATCTGGGTGCATCGAATGCCGATTGACACGGTATCCCGATTTGTATCCGAGATCGCTCTGGTCGCTCAGAAGACAAAGATTGTCCTCACCGAACAGATCCTCCTCCCCAATACCGAATCGGTATTCTCGGGCTATCTACTCCTCGTACCACACCATGCGGGTAAGGATGAAGCCATGCGCTACATTCTCAAAAAACTCGGCTCAGAACGTAATATTGGTTTTGGAGATGCATTTGTTGATGCGCCCATGCTCGTTGACCCAACAACCGAAGGCTATGCTGTAAATCCTACTGCTCTCGCTCGAAAGGAACTTGCCGGTACGAAAGTGACGATTCTGGAGGGATCCCCTCCTGCGAATGTGCTCGCGGTACTTCGCGCCACGGTTTCCTCGCCTCGGAACAGCCCATTTCGACTCATTTCCGATGCCATTCTACGGTTGTTCGAACCGTTGGTCTATCCAACACTTACCCCAGACGAACTCTCGCTCAAGGGGCTCGCACTTGTTCAGGCGGGTGGATTTTGGACCATGATCTGGGGTTTTGTACTCGATCTCTTCGATGGTGCTCGCGCACGTCGCAAGCCACAGCTGACAACGAAGCACGGCCAACTCATCGACGGCTACTCTGATCGCATGAAGGAACATACAATCCTCATGTCACATAGTAAGCCGGACATTGCCCTCAGCTGCTTCCTCCCAAGCATCGCGCGCGCCCAGGCAGAGGCAGTCGGCACAACGGTGCCGGAGTTTGATTCGAGTGGCGGATCTGCACTGTCTCGTAGTTCCAGACTGATTCGATCGGAGTTGTTGAGAAAACTCGGGAATCACGACGGGTCAAATCGGGTTGATACGTCAATCCTTTTGTCTAATCTCCAGACATTTCAAAATAGAAAAAAGTACAGCACATCGTTTTCCTGGGCGAAGATACGGACCTACGATAAACGTGCAGTCACTCGCCTCCTATTTTATGTAAATCTCCTCCAGAAGCAGCTCAAAACAGTAAAGCCATTAGACCAGAACCTCAAAAATGCCGTTGAAGAATATAAAAATGTAGATGTCGCCAAGCTCGCCAAATCCCTCTCTATCACCTTCCCAGACCTTGCAAATTAAACCCATATCGGGCTCCAGGCGACAAATCAGTTTATTCGTCTCAATGTTTGTTTGACGATCTCACCCAGGTGCGATGCGTTATCCATAGAACCCATATTTGCCATAAAAGCCATGATCCCGCCTCAAGAACAAATACGCTCGGGTGAGCATTGGGTAACGCAATCGCAAATAGAATGAGCAAAATAACACTCAATATCAGAATCATTTTTGTTACATACGCAACAACTATATCCTTTGTAGAATTTGCCATGACTACTATTCCTACACAGAAAAACAGACCCGCTAGGAGCGCGAGTGAATGGTGTATGAAGTAACTCAGCGCATTCGAGGCAGAATAAGGATAAAGCGCCAGGGCGCTAAAAATCACCATAGAAATATTCATTGCCTGTACTGCCCTTCGTGAATGAACAGCCAATCTTGTACTAAAGAAAATGGCAAAAAAGATCGCTGCTAGCGTATAGCAAACATTGAAGATCACTCGCGTGTTGGGCAACGTCGCAAAGAAACTAATTGGGTATTTGCCACCAAAGTATGCAGGCTCAATGAGGAAGAATAAAAGCAAAGCGAGCCATTCCACAGCAATAGTTGCCAGCCCGGTATATTTTGTAATTGGATGAAGTTTCTCTATTCGAATGCTAACGCTCATGCAGGGGTGGAGAGAATCGAACTCCCATCAAAGGTTTTGGAGACCTCTATTCTACCATTGAACTACACCCCCAATATAAAAGAACTGTTCCTTTTCTGTGCACCTACCCCGAATCGAACGGGGATCTTAGGCTCCGCAAGCCCATGCTC
>CAYOIN010000018.1:0-22391 GCA_964404095.1 uncultured Gammaproteobacteria bacterium
CCCCTGATTCTTGGGATGAAAACCCAATGTCCTAGGCCGCTAGACGACGGGGCCATCTAACAGTCATATTATAGCAAATGCTGTAGGCAGGAAGCTCACGGAATATCAATGTCTGATGTTGGATACCGACGATGAGAACCGGAAACAACCTGCCCAAGATCAGTAGGTAGCGTCGTGGCTTTCACAAACTTTGACTGAGCTATAGCTTCATTTGTTAAGGTAATTCCACCACTCGAAACTCCCTCAATGCGAATAACAGAAAATGAAGGTACTCCCGTATGCTCGGTGAATCGTTGCAGTCCATGCTGCCAGTCCTTTGCAAAATAGGTCGCAAACCCAGTAATATCACAGTCTGAATACCTTCGTCGCAACTCTCCAACAAGTGATTCGCTGATGCTGCCCTGTGCGCTCACATCGTCGACGATGAATACACTTGGGACACCCTGAAGGTCCGGTAGATAGAAATTGACATTTCGTCTTCTTGAATAGGAGTATGCTGAAAAGAAACCTTCGCTCTGTTCCATCTTATCCTGTTCGCTATCTGGTAGCTCCGCTAAATTTTGAACCTCGCAAAACCCTACCTTCGGTACGCGGCTATCTCCCGGTGTACGTTCGTTGAGGACGAGACGGACCGCTTTTGCAAATGGTAGGCCTGAGTTTCCGATCCCCAGTACCACCGATGGCTGTATATCAGGAAATGCTTCCCCAACAACCAGCGCGGCTTGTTCTTGTGCTATACGGTCGAACTCACCACTTGCAGGCTTATTAGCCCAGGGGAGAGATACAAAGTCTGGAATCTCTGGATTAAGTACCGCAGTTTCGAGAGCACGTCTACGAAGATTTCTCCAGTGGTTGCCGGACTGTACGAGGTCAACGTGCTCGAGGCGGGTCAACTGTGGGTTTACTGGGCTTACTTCTGCACGAGACATGGAGGGATTATACAGCAGTTTTGAGGTTTGTTCTAGGTTAATCTGTTGAATTACCTGAAGATTTTGCTACACTTCTACTCCTAACGACTTATGAGTACAATAAAGGAACGAATGCAACCTCCAACAGAGTACCGTCCGATCAAAGCCATACCGAATCCTGGTTCGTCGGTATTAGTAACAGGGGAACAACTCCGTAGACAAATTGTGCCACTCGCCGAGAGTCTAGTTCCTCGACTACGCGAACTTGATAATCCAGTTCTGTTAGTGCTTGCTAAAGGTGGTAATGTATTTGGCGAACAGTTTGCCATAGAGTTGAATAGCAGCGATCCTGACCTTCAGTTTGAAATGGCAAGAGTTAGGTATAAATCCAGAATTGAGGTAAGTGACGACAGCCCGAATGAACCTTTTTTTGATGAGTCAGAAGGTGAATTTCCGAATGTTGAAGGTCGAAATGTCGTTATTATTGATGATGTCGCGGATTCGCTACACACGGGAACTATAGTTGCACGTGACGTTGAGGAAGCAGGTGGCGTAGTAACAGATATGATCGTCGCCGTTGAAAAATACCCAGTCGACGAGTTTAAAGGAATTGTAAGAAAGCACTTCTTCAGGGGAGTTCCGATTCACGCACTCGTCCAGTCACCCGCACTTTGGCTCTATGGATATGGAATGGACAACGGGAACGATATCACCGAGGACGAAGATCGTGCATTGGAGGACATTCATGTTAATTGGCCCTGGGAGACGGAACACTGGCCAGGAATGGTTGAGGAATATAAAAGACGATATGAGCAGTACCTTACGAAGTAACCTTAATTACGACAGTAATCTCACCTTTATAGTCCCGGTGAAGCAAATCGGCGGCTTTTCCACGGATAATCTCTTCAAACTTTTTCGTCAGCTCCCGACAGATGACAACCTCGGCGTTCGGTTGAACGTTGTCCAGTACTTCAAGCGTCTCAACCACACGGTACGGTGACTCGTACGCTACATAAACTGCCTCACTTGTAAACGATTTCATCAGCTTTTCCTTATCCTGAGGCTTTTTTGGAAGAAATCCAAGAAATACTGACCCAACGGGGTTAAAGCCAGAGTAGACGAGTGCGGTGGTCCATGCGGTTGGACCGGGCACTACCTCAAACGGCAAACCTGCTTTAATAACTTGCTTGATGAGTGAGCTCCCGGGATCCGAAATGATCGGCATGCCTGATTCTGAGATTAGCACAACGTTTTTGTCAGCTTGGATGAATCCGAGCGCCTCTGAAAGCTTCTCAAACTCGTTGTTTTTGTGAAATCCGACGACGCGGAGATTCGGATTCTTTTCATCGAGGAGATCGGGAAACAGTTCTGGAATTTGTTGGAGTAAGATCCCAGCACTTCCCGTATTCTCTGCGAGTATGATGTCTGCAATGAGGATTGAACGTGCTTGGCGGTAAGATAAATCCGAGAGATTTCCGATTGGAGTACCAACGATCGATAGCATATCAGTCGTTGAGATGCTCCTTCGTAAATGTCTTTTTGAGCTTTTTAAACGACGTCTTCTCGGTCAATCTTTTTTCGCGCTTATGCTGTATGAACTCTACGATGACCGGAAGAAGTGAGATGAGTACTACGCCAATGACCGCAAGCTCAAAATTCTCCTTGATGAGCGGATAACCGCCAAAGAAGTATCCCGCAAATGTCAGAGATGTTACCCAGATGAATGCGCCCACTACGTTATACAAGAGAAAGGTGTGGTAATGCATCTTTCCAATGCCAGCAACAAACGGCGCAAAGGTACGTACAATCGGTACAAAACGAGAGAGAATGATCGTTTTACCACCATACTTCGCATAGAATGCTCGCGTTTTCTCGAGATACTGAGGGTTAAAAAGCTTTGAGTTCTTTTTTGTGAATACCTTTGCTCCTGAGTGATGGCCGATCCAGTAGTTTGCTGTGTCGCCAAGAATAGCGGCACAGAGCAGGACAACATACGAGACCCAAATATTCAGATAGCCTCCACCGCTGAGCGTTCCGATGACAAACAGGAGTGAGTCACCGGGGAGAAATGGTGTGATGACAAGACCTGTCTCGGCAAAAATAATGAGGAAGAGTACGACATAGGTGCCTGGCCCAAACCAATCGATCACCGACTTGAGATAAGTATCAAAATGAAGAATGTACTGAATGATTTCCATACCACATTATACCAATGATGTCTGTCGGTGACACCTTCATATTTCCCGATAAAGGTGCTATACTTATTGGTTGGGATTTTACCTATGACAAGCTTCAAAATTCATTCACCATACAAGCCGACAGGGGATCAACCTCGAGCGATTCAAACGCTCACCGACGGTGTACGAAAGAACCTGAAAAATCAGGTGCTTCTTGGTGTGACCGGGTCAGGTAAGACCTTCACAATGGCAGGAATGATCGAGAAGCTCCAGATGCCAACCCTCATTATTTCGCATAATAAAACGCTGGCGGGACAGCTATATCAGGAGATGCGTGAGTTCTTCCCAGAGAATGCGGTTTCTTATTTCGTATCGTACTACGATTACTATCAACCAGAGGCATATATCCCCTCAACCGATACCTATATTGAGAAAGAGGCAGAGGTAAACGAGCTCATCGACAAGCTCCGACTCCAGGCGACTACGAACATTATCACCAGACACGATACGATCGTGGTAGCCTCTGTCTCCTGCATCTACAACATTGGATCACCTGAAGAGTACCGCAACTTTACGATGCCGTTAGTTGTTGGACAGGATGCGGACTGGACCGTTATTGGGAAGCGGTTAATCGAGCTCCTGTACTCGCGATCAGAGTTCGACTTTAAGCGTGGATCATTCCGCATCCGAGGAAACTACCTCGATATCTATCCCGCGTACGAGGATATCGGAATCCGACTGAGTGAGAAGGACGGCAAGATTGAGACCATCGAGACCTTTGAGCCGCTCACCGGGGTTACCCACACCCGTCTCCCCTCGACGGTCCTCTACCCAGCAAAACACTATCTCGCTGACAGCGACAAGGTGAAGGCAGCCGAACAGCAGATCCGAGATGATCTGAAAAAGGAGTATACCGAACTCAAAGAAAAGGGAAAGATCGTAGAAGCTGAGCGTCTGCTTCGTAGGGTAAACTACGATCTCGAAATGATTAAAGAGGTCGGGTACGTGAACGGTATCGAAAACTACTCTCGCTACTTTGATGGCCGTAAGCCTGGGGATTCACCGTACAGCCTCATCAATTTCTTCAAACATGCATACGGGGATAATTTTCTTGTTATCATCGACGAATCTCACATGACCGTTCCACAGATCCGAGGCATGTTCAACGGTGACTATTCTCGAAAGAAGATCCTGACAGAGTTTGGATTTCGACTAAAGTCTGCTTTTGACAATCGTCCCATGAAGTTTGAGGAGTTCTATGCCTTACCGCCGCATATCATATACGTCTCTGCAACGCCCGATACCTGGGAGCTTGAACAAAGTAATGGACAGATCGCAGAGCAACTCGTACGTCCAACCGGTATCGTCGATCCGGAAATCGAGATTCGACCGGCCAAGGACGAAATTCCCAATCTGATCGAGGAGATTGTACGAAGAGCCAAAAAGGGAGAGAAAACCCTGGTTACCACGCTCACCAAAAAACACGCTGAAGACCTCACCACATATCTAAAGGAGCGAGATATCAAGGCAGAGTATCTCCACTCAGATATTGTTACTCTTGAGCGTTCGGCGATACTCGACAACCTCCGGAAGGGAGACTATGATGTGCTGATTGGAGTGAATCTTCTCAGAGAGGGACTCGACCTTCCCGAGGTATTTTTAGTGGCGATACTCGACGCAGATAAGGAAGGTTTTCTCCGTTCGCGAACCTCACTCATTCAGACGATGGGTCGGGCGGCACGTAACACCTCCGGAACTGTCATACTCTACGCCGATACCGTCACCCGGTCGATGAAACTCGCGATTGAGGAGATTAACCGACGACGAGAGTACCAAACTCGATACAACAAAGATCATGGGATCACACCGCAAACAATCTATAAACCAATTCGTGAAAAGATCATCGACGCACCTGAACCGCACCAGCTGCAGGATCAGACGGTTGTGACGTATAATGAGTCCGTCCTGACGAGTATTAATCCAGAATCACTGACCGACATCGATAAAAAAAGAATGATAAAAAAACTCGAGCGGGAAATGAAGAAACAGGCTGAGCAGATGAACTTCGAGTTCGCCATCGCAATCCGCGATAAAATTAAGGAGTTGCAGTCTTAACTATCACTATGATCGATACTATTACTATTAAAGGAGCTCGGGAGCACAATCTAAAGAATGTCAATCTTGAGATACCGAAGAACAAACTAGTCGTATTTACCGGTGTCTCTGGTTCTGGAAAATCATCGCTTGCCTTCGACACCATCTACGCCGAAGGTCAGCGACGGTATGTTGAGTCTCTCTCTGCATATGCAAGACAGTTCCTCGGCATCATGAGTAAGCCAGACGTTGACTCAATCGACGGGCTCTCTCCCGCTATCTCAATCGACCAAAAGACAACGTCCCATAATCCTCGTTCAACTGTAGGGACCATCACCGAGGTCTACGACTACCTTCGTCTGCTCTTTGCCAGAGTTGGACATCCGCACTGCCCAAACTGTGGCATAGAGATTACGCGACTTTCACTCGATGAAATTGTTGCAAAGTTGCTCCAGCAGATCGAATCAGAGCTTCGCTCAAGCAAGCTCGCACCAGCAGCTTTCTCACTCTTTGCACCGGTGGTTCGCCAAAAGAAAGGTGAGTTTCGAGATCTGTTCTCCAATCTGCTCAGTAAGGGATATCGTGAAGCAATCGTGGATGGGAAGACCATCCCACTTGATACAGATATTGCACTGATCAAGACGAACAAACACGACATCTCGGTGAAGGTCGACACATTCCAACTGAGTCATACTCAGTACAAAGACAGTGCGTTTGTTAAAACGCTCCGTGCGCGGATCACCGCGTCGGTTGAACAGTGTATCGCGCTCTCTGGTGGTTTGGTTATTTTGCAGGGTCGTGCAGAACTTCTCCTTTCGGAAAAGTTTTCCTGTCCGAACTGCAATCTCTCGCTTCCTGAACTCGAACCACGAATGTTCTCGTTTAACTCACCGCAAGGAGCATGTGAGCGATGTAAAGGCATCGGCACAATTTTCAAGATTGACCCTGAATCGATCCTGAATAAGAAGCTTACGATAAACGAAGGAGGCATACTCCCGTTCAATAAGATGTTCTTTCAGGACACCTGGTATATTCGACTTCTCAAAACCGTTGCGGACGAAGAGGGGCTCGACTTTAATGTACCGCTCTCAGACTACTCCGACAAGCAACTCAAGATTATTCTTTCGGGGACCGGAAAGCAGTACAAAGTACTGGGTACAAATCGACTTGGCAAACCAACCTCTATCTTTGAGAAGTTCGACGGCATCATGGCGGAGCTTGAACGAAGATTCTTTGGACCGGATAGTACGACCGAACAGTGGGACACGCAGCGGTATGTGCGTGAGGAACTCTGTCCTTCCTGTAAGGGAAAGCGACTAAAGCCGGAAATTCTAGCGGTTACGGTAAACGGGAAAAATATTGCCGAGTTCGGAGATGAGTCGATAACTGAGTTTCTCTCGGTGATTGAGAAAGATCTAAAACCGCGGCTCAACAACTACGAGCAGCAGGTTGCATCGGCAATTCTCAAAGAAATTGCAACACGACTCTCATTTCTATCAAATGTCGGACTCGGATATCTTACACTTTCTCGTTCTGCAAAGACTCTCTCCGGAGGAGAGCTCCAGCGTATTCGACTTGCATCGCAGATCGGCACCGGTCTGACCGGCGTTCTTTACGTGCTCGACGAGCCTTCGATCGGCCTTCACCCACGCGATGTTTCTGCCTTAATCCAGACACTGCACTCTCTTAAGGATCTCGGAAATACCCTCGTTGTCGTTGAACACGATCAGGAAACGATCGAGTCCGCGGACTACATTGTGGAGCTTGGACCCCAGGCAGGAAAACACGGGGGTGCAGTTACTTCACAAGGAACACTGAAGCAAATTATGAATGATAAACACTGTCTTACCGGTCAGTACATCTCAGGAAAGCGCACCATTCAACTCGACAAACGTGAGTTACAGACCACACGGGGAGAGTTGGTACTCAAAGGAGCGAAACAGTACAATCTGAAGAATCTTACCATGAAGCTTCCGCTCGGAAATCTCATTGCGGTTACCGGAGTTTCTGGCTCTGGAAAGTCGACACTAATTGGTGAGACCTTGTACCCCGCACTCAAGTATCATATCGAAGGCCACTACAGTGACACCACAGGAAGCTATGATCGACTCGAGGGTTTTCAGTATCTCGACAGAGTATATTTAGTCGACCAGTCACCAATCGGTCGTACGCCTCGATCGAATCCTGCAACATACGTCGGATTTTTTGATGATATTAGAGACATCTTTGCATCAACAGCAGATGCGAAATTACGGGGGTTTGCAAAGGGGAGATTTTCATTCAATCTCAAGGGAGGTCGCTGTGAGAAATGTCAGGGGGCGGGTGTAATTAAGATTGAGATGCAGTTCCTCCCCGATGTATATATTACCTGCGATGTATGCTCAGGCCAACGATACAACGCCGAGACACTCGAAGTGAAGTACAAGGACAAGACAATCTACGACATTCTCAAAATGACGGTGGATGAAGCAACCGACTTTTTCTCGGCTCATTTTCACATTCATCAAAAACTTCAGTTCCTTAAAAAGGTTGGACTTGGGTATATCGAGCTTGGTCAGCCTGCCCCCACACTTTCGGGTGGAGAGGCGCAACGAATTAAGCTATCCAACGAACTTTCTCGAAAGGACTCCGGGCGAACAATCTATATACTCGATGAACCAACAACCGGACTCCATTTCTACGATGTCGAGCGACTCCTCTCAAGCCTTGAGGAGCTGGTGCAACGTGGCAACACCGTTGTTCTCATTGAGCATAATATGGACGTCATCAAGAACTGTCAGTATATCGTGGACCTCGGACCTGAAGGTGGAAGCGGTGGGGGAACGATACTGTTTCAGGGAGAGACCAAGGACATACTATCGGTAAAGAAATCGTCAACCGGTGAATACTTAAAAGAATTGTTGTGAACAGACTAACACGATATCTCGCGATTTTCGCATTTCTCCTTCTACCATTCTCTGTCTCAGCATCCTCCTCGCGATCGGAGATTGAAGCAACCTATGAGATTGCATCGACTCAAGAGAGTCAGACGAAGGCTACCTATATCATCACCCTTGAGGAACAGCGCGGTCCTCAGAATACCGCTGAGTATCGACTCAATGTGCCAACCAGCTTTCCGCTGACCTCGATTACAGCTACGGTAAATGATGAACCCTCACAGCCGGTTATTGTATCTCAGCAAAACATGATATCGCTCACCATACCCTTTCCTGAGTCTGAGAAGCGAGAAAGCCACCGAATCGAACTTTCATTTCTCCAGTCGAACATCGTTCGAAGTAACGGCCGCCAGGTGGAACTATTGATACCGACCATCATCGGTGCGCCAAACGACAGTACGACATACCGCGTAAAGATCCCGGATGCCATCTCGAACTCGGTCATATCAAGTCGACCCATGTTGAGCAGTCGGTCGTCCGATGGGATTGTGTGGAACAATCCAAAGGGAAAAACAATCCAGCTTCTTCTTGGACAGCCACAACAGTATTTCAGTGCATCGCTCACGTATGAGCTACAGAATGACTCAGGAACTACACAGAACTATGCAGTTACGCTTCCTCCCGAAACCCCGTATCAAATATTTCATTCGTTCAGTCTTTCGGAACCACCAAACGATCTCACTGTGGACACCGATGGGAATCCTATCGCAACCTATACCATACGCCCGAAGAGCAAACGATCGATACAGTTTCGCGGTGTGCTTGAACTCCGTCTCCTCCCCGATACGGTACGACGAGCGTATAGTAGTTCCCTCATTGAGCGTTCAGCGGAATACCTACTTCGCCCATACATCGGCTCGGAGGCTCGCAGTCCCAAACTCAACAGCTCTCGAGCTGTCTACGACTACGTGCTTGCCTCACTGAGTTATGATTATGCACAGCTCAATAAACGGTCGACCAGAACAAAGCATAAGACAGCGACTCAGATTCTCTCGGAACCAACGAAATCAATCTGTTTGGACTACAGCTCATTATTTGTGCATCTTGCACGTAGGAACGGTGTTCTTGCTCGTGAAGCGTTTGGTTACTCGCTTCAATCAGATGAACAGATACGCCCTACCCAAGGAGATGAGCTCCATAGCTGGGCCCAGTACTACGATCGAGCAGCGAAGCAGTGGATGACCGTCGACCCGACATGGGAGGACACCTCGAGTCTGGATTACTTTGATTTTACGGACTTCAGTCATATTACACTTGCGATACGAGGTCGTGATTCGGAACAACCGTATCCTGCCGGCTTCTTTCGGTTTGCAGATACGAAGGATCGATCGCTTATCTCAGTAACTCCCACCGATAACCCACCTACGATGCCTGCCAGGCTAACGATCGATCTATCAGAGACGCGTAAGACGATATACTCCGGAGAGCAATCCGAACTCTCGGTCTCGGTTCGAAATGACGGTTCTCAGGTTCTGTACAATGTTCCGCTTACGGCAACCTTTGCCGGTCGAGTGATCGACATCCGACCTCAACAGATACCGGTTCTCTACCCTTACCAAACGGTAACGATCGCGATCATTCTTCGGCCTGATGGACTCAATACCAGGAAGGAGACAGTTCAGATACGGGCTGGGGATGAGACATACGTTACTACTGTTACTGTCTTACCTCGATCATACACCAGAACAATCCTCATTTCAGGCACGATCTTGACGGTCCTAATCGCTATCTGGCTCATTGGAACAAGACGATCTCGTTGATGAGGTTGATATAATAAACGTTATGACAACCTGGAAGATCAACAATACGGTGCAGGAAATCAAAGGCCTCAAAGGGTTCGCGGGCGTCTACACCTATACACTGAAAGGGAAGCCACTCTATATCGGCAAATCAACAAATGTAAAGGCAAGACTTCTCTCTCATCTGGAAAATGCACGGGTAAATAGGCGCGAGGCACTCTACGTACATCATGCGGATACGATAGAACTTCAGCAAACCGACTCAGAGCTCAATGCGCTCTTACTTGAGTCGAAGCTCATTCAGACACACAAGCCGAAATACAACGTACGATGGATGGACGATAAAAGCTACCTGTACATAAAGATTACAAAGGCAGATGAGTTTCCAAAGGTATTGGCGGTGCGAAAAGAGTCTGACAAAAACGCCACGTACTTTGGCCCGTTTGCTTCACAGGAAGTTGTCGACCTACTTCTCAACACGATGAGAAAAATATTTCCGTTCTGCACACAGCGGAAGATGGGTACACGAGCATGTTTTTACTCCAAACTCGGACTCTGCGATCCCTGTCCAAATATCATCACTACCAAAGAACAAAAAGCAACATACCGAAAAAACATCCGTTCTGTAGTGCGCGCACTGGCAGGTAACTCATCGTTTCTCGAGGATACGCTTGCCAAAAAAATCAAGAACCTTGCGCGACAAAACAAATTTGAGGAAGCCCTAACGCTACGGAATGTGCTCTTAAGTCTGAAGCACTTCTACACGCACCGGGTGTTTGATCTTGAAGACAGCTCGTCATTTAACCGATCTACCGAGATGATCGCAGCACTGTCGGGCCTGTTAATTCCCCATTTCCCAAACACTCATTCGCTTCATAGAATTGAGTGCTACGATATCAGCAACACCAGTCAACAGCATCCGACAGCATCGATGGTGGTATTTATTGATGGTCAGGTAACAAAGTCTGAATATAAGAAGTTTAAGATCGGGAAGACGAATGCGAGAGGGGACTTTGCAATGTTGCGGGAGGCAATTGAACGTCGACTGAAGAATAGCTGGCCACGACCTGATCTTATTATCCTCGACGGTGGTAAGCCTCAGTTGAGAGCGGTGCTCCCCTCAACGACAATACCTATGATCGGCATTGCAAAGAATCCAGACCGCCTCATCATGGGTGTCCCGAATCTCGTGACAATTCGGCCCCGTCTCAATAATCCCGGTCTTCATCTCGTTCAGCAGATGCGAGATGAAGCACATCGGTTCGCAAAAAAATATCACACCATGCTTCGATCTCGATTGTGATCATACGCATCTGTTGTTGTGCCGGTATCCTGCCTACTTGCCCTCCGACACGATTGCGACTATAATACAGATATGCGAAATGTGCTACTTTCACTCAACGTCATCGTCTCGATTCTGATCACGATCCTTATTCTCATTCAAGGGAGAGGTGGAGGACTTGGAGGCGCATGGGGTGGTGGAGGTGAAACATTTCATACCCGCAGAGGAATCGACAAGATCACACTAAGGCTTACGATAGTGCTTATCGTTCTATTCTTTGTACTATCAGCCTTTAACCTGTTTATTCGGTAATACCATGACCGAGCAAAAGAAAGCCCTTCGCTACTACTATTGGCTCATTGCTGCATTTGCGCAGAAGCACAGTAAAATGATCTTCCTGAGTTTCTTTGTGAGTCTACTCGTTATCTTAAGTCTCTTATCCTTCTCAACTCAGCTCGATGCACTGTTTCTCACCAGAAACCGCGTCGTCGGACTCGTTGGCTCCTATGAACCTTCACAGCTTCCGGAGGATGTTCTAAACAATATTTCCTATGGTCTGGTGTACAGCGACACCCAGGGCACAATCAAACCTGCGGTTGCAGAACGATGGACAAGCTCGTCCAATGGAAAAAGCTTCACGGTCTATCTCAGAAAGAACCTTGCATGGGATGATAATAAAACGCTTACCGCTCGAGATCTTGAGTTTAACTTTCAGGATGTTAATGTGACGGTGGTCAACGACCACGAACTGGAGTTCACGCTCAAACGCCCCCTCGGTATCTTTCTTACCTATCTGACCAAGCCGCTTGTTCGGTATCCACTGCATGGTGTAGTCGGAAACTATCGTGTCAAAAAGCTCCGACTCGGTCAAGAAAACAAGGTACAGGAGATCGAGCTCACCCCCAACAAAAAGGATCTGCCACCACTTACCTACAAGTTTTTTGCCAACGAAGCATCCCTCATCGGAGCCTACAAGCTTGGATCGGTTACCGAGATGCAGATCTATAATAAAGCCGTTGCTGAGGACTTTAAGAACTGGAAGAACTCCAATGTAAAGCGTGAGGTAGACTACTCAACGGTACTCACACTGTTTTTTAATGAAACGAAGGGTGAACTTTCAGACAAAGATTATCGTAAAAGCATCTCGCTCGCTATTCCTCGTCCAGAACTCGAGCAGTACGGTGAACTCGCTGAGGGCCCCATCTCTCCGACTTCCTGGGCGTACAATACCGAGCTGAAAAAAAGCATTCATGATCCTGTGGAAGCACGGAAGCAACTGAAACCTGAGTCTGCATCATCGGCTGCGAAGCTTACCCTCAGAACTTTTTTTGACTATCAAGATCAAGCAAATCTCCTGAATGACTCACTGAAAGAAGCGGGCTTACAGTCGGACATCGTGTTTGGAAGCTTCGCCGATTCATCTGATTTCGATCTCCTGCTCGCGCTCTGGAAAATACCAACCGACCCAGACCAATACTTTTTCTGGCATTCATCTCAAATTGGAAAGGGGAACATTACGGGCATGAAAAATGTCCGAATTGACAAGCTTCTGGAAGATGGACGGAAGTCGATTGAACCATCCGATCGAAAGAAGGAATATCTCGATTTTCAGAAAATCATGGCAGATGAACTTCCCGCAGCCTTTCTTTACTATCCGTATCGCTATACCATCACGCGAAAGTGATGATATAATTAACAGGCAGGAAGTCGAGATGGCGGAACTGGCAGACGCGCACGCTTGAGGGGCGTGTGCCCGCAAGGGCGTGGAGGTTCAACTCCTCTTCTCGACACTAGGTAGTGTGACCCCAGCGGGAATCGAACCTGCATCTAATCCTTAGAAGGGATTTGTTCTATCCGTTGAACTATAGGGTCTAACTCCATAATTATAACAGAGCGTAACGCTCTCATTATCGATTTTCTATTACTATGACAGAACGTTCATATAAACAATTACCGGGAGAGCGAGGTGTATTCTTTAGCGATGCGTTCCTGAGACTCACGCCCTCCACATCAGACACACCCTTATCTCTTGTCGGTCAATCGGAGGGATCGCATAAATCTCCAATGTTTGAGAATGGAGTTTTATTTCTCCCGTATGGAGGAACCGCGATAATCCGGGTTGAACCGCATACACTGCCTCATTTTCAGCTCATCCTAAAGTATATGAAGGAGAGAAGCGACCGGGGGGCAGGAATCGAATTTCTTTACCGACGACATCGAGATGGTGAAGAGCGAAAGCTTCTCGCAACACTGAAACCAACAACGCAGAATCAGAAGAGCTCTAACACGATCATTGTCCTACCCCATCAGATGGCAGTTCGTGTTGACTATGCATTTCGGTCTCGAGCTACCAAATAGACTACCTAACGTCGATAACGAAGATTCCTACTTATTAACTACTGTCGTGCCATGAAGTCCGCTTGGAGCCGAGATGGGGGATCGAACCCCAGACCTGCTGTTTACAAAACAGCTGCTCTACCACTGAGCTACCTCGGCATGAGAATTGATGGTGCCGCGAGAGCGAGTCGAACGCTCACGACCTTGCGGTCACAGGATTTTAAGTCCTGCGTGTCTGCCATTCCACCACCGCGGCATACGATTCACTCTAGCACTACTATTATACCAGTTGTGGTTGGTCGGGCTGAGCCTTTAATCCAAGATGCTTGAGTGCCTTCTGGGTAAGTTGGCGACCTCGAGAAGTCCGTTTTAAGAACCCAATCTGGAGCAAGTATGGCTCGATGAAGTCCTCAATGGTCTGAATATCCTCCGAAAGAGATGATGCGATGGTATTAACACCGATCGGATTATTCTGAAACTTAACGCCGATCGTTTTGAGGTACTTTCGATCCACATCGCTCAAACCAAACTCATCAAGTTCAAGGAGTGAAAATAAATCGGTGAGTACATCCTCGGTAAGTTCAGTGAATTTGTTCACTAGCATCATGTCATGAGCTCGTTTAATTATTCTATTTGCGAGTCGGGGTGTTCTTCGCGATCGTTTTGCAATCTCGCGAGCGACGTTTTTTGCGATGTTTAGCTTGAGCAACTGCGCAGAGCGAGATACAATGTCCTCCATCTCTCCATCGGTGTAGTAGTCAAGCCGCATCAAGAGCCCGAATCGATCTCGCAGAGGAGCTGAAAGTAATGCCAGTCGAGTTGTTGCTCCAACGATGGTAATCCGAGGAATCGGCAATCGTACGGTGCGCGCTGCGGGACCTTTACCGATGATGATGTCAAGAAAATAATCCTCCATTACAGGATAGAGCATCTCCTCGACCGTCTTTGGAAGTCGGTGAATCTCATCAATGAACAAAACGTCATGATCCTTGAGATTCGTAAGAATCGCCGCAAGATCTCCCGACTTTTGGAGCGCTGCACCGGACGTTACTTTCATCTCACCCTGAAGCTCGTGGGCTATGATATTTGCGAGGGTCGTTTTACCGATACCAGGTGGTCCATAGAGCAGAATGTGCTCTGATGGTTTCCCTTTTTTCTTTACTGCCTCAATGAATACCGACAATGTTTTTATTGCTGCTGATTGACCGATGTATTCACTCAGCTTCTTTGGTCTCAGTGTGGTGACTTCATTATCGGACATGCCTCTCATTATACTCCACCATAATATAAATCCCAATTCCACAGCCGGGATTACTTTTGTTAGAACGACACCAACAGCGTACTCTATCCTCAATACTCAACAACACCCTTCTCCCACCAGTCGACACTTCGATTAATTAATTAATTGGAGTGGGGACAGGAAGGGAGTATGTTATCGGAAAGGAAGTTGTTATTTGTGTGAAGAACTCAGTTTGAGTGCTTCTTTGATTTTCTCCTCAATCGAGAGTCCGGTAGGAATCTTGCTGATTGCCTGCTTTGCCTCCTGTGATTTGTAACCCAGCGACATCAACGCATCGATCACGGTACGATCCTCATCGGTCATCTGCATTTTTTTCATGTCAAACTCTGATTTCAGTTTCTGTGATAACTCAAGGATAATCTTCATTGCGGTCTTTTTCCCAAGACCGGGTATCTTTGAAAAGAACTGGACATCATTTGACTGTACTGCGGTGATTAACTCATCATGACTCGCGTAGGACACGATCTGAAATGCGGTTTTGGGACCAACACCTGATACCGAGAGGAGGAGTCCGAACAATGTCTTGTCTTGTTTCGACCGGAATCCGAAAAGTATATGCGCATCATCACGAACTTGGAAGTACGTTTCGATCTCAATGGTGGTGTTGAATGGATGAGCAAGTAATGATGGTTGGAGAAATACCTCATAACTCAGTCCGCTCGCCGTCTCAATGAGACCGACATTTCCTTCTACCGAAACGAGTGTTCCTTTTATACGACCGATCATGCTGTATATGGTATAGGTATTCCTTCTAAATGTATAGAGGGATATCGGTGAGTGTGTTTGGAGAGTTATTTCGAAAGTTTTTCTCGTTCGATCTGCCAGAGACGGTTGTACTTCGCGACACGTTCACCTCGCGATGGCGCTCCAAACTTGACAAAGTCCGCCTGGACACCAACCGCAAAGTCTGCAATGAAGCTATCGTTTGTCTCGCCTGATCGATGAGAGACAAGCACAGCAAGGTCGTTTGATTTCGCAATCTGAACAACCTCCATTATTTCAGAGATGGTTCCGATCTGATTCGGCTTCACGAGGACCATGCTGCATGCCTTATTCTTGATTGCTCGTTCAAGCCGCTCTTTATTGGTAGCCAAGAGATCATCACCGATCAGGTAAATATCTCGCGCCATCGACTTGAGCAGCTTTGACCATCCCTCAAAATCATCCTGATTCAATGGATCCTCAATACACAGCATGGAATAATTCTTCGTCAAGGATAGAATAAACTCAAGATACTCTTCTTTTGTAAGTGGATGGGGCTTGTCCTTTACATGGTATCGATCGTCTTTGAAAAAATGCGACGATGCGACATCGAGCCCGAGGAAAATGTCGAGTCCCATCTTCAGATTCTTTTGCAGTACCGTCTCATTGATCACCTCGATTGCATCGATATTTGTGGTGAAGTTTGGCGCAAAACCACCCTCTTCTCCCACAGACACATTTGCATTTCGATAGAGGAGTACCCGCTTCAGCTCGTGAAAGACCTCGACGCCAATCTGGTATGCCTTGGTGTAGGGGAGTGAAGACGAAGGAATGATCTGGAACTCCTGAAACTCAAGATTATTATTTGCATGTTTTCCACCATTGATGATATTGAAGATAGGAGTCGGGAGCTTTGCAAGCGCAAGTTCTGTATTAAATCGGGTATTGTAAACCGAGTTAATAAATTTGTAGAGCGATACGCCTTGTTCTTTCGCAGCTGCTTTGATAAACATCTCTGACAACGCAAGCGTGCTATTTGCACCGAGCTTACTCTTATTTTTGGTTCCATCCGCTTTGATAAGCCACTCATCAACTTCCCGAAATTTGCTCGGCGAAACACCAACGAGCTTTGGAGCAAGTACTTCATTGATGATGTTCACCGCGTGGGTCACTCCCATTCCGTCAAAACGCTTTGGGTCCTTGTCGCGGAGTTCGAGCGCTTCGTACTTTCCTACCGAAGTTCCGGATGGGACGCTCGCGAAGATCTCACGATCATTACTCAACATTCCACAGACCTCGATCGTCGGATATCCACGGGAGTCGATGATTTCGTATGCAGTGATTGACTTAACGGTGAGATTACTCATGGTGCTTTGTTAATTTCTTAAAGTGATCACGCTCGATGTCAAAGATAAGTTTGCGTGTTCTTTCGATCGCATCAGGATTGACCGATACGCTCGTAATACCTGCGCGTACCAACTTTTCAACAAGATCTACATAGTCCGATGCTGCCTGTCCACAGATCGAACAACTTACGTTATATTGTACGCAGGTTTTTACGATGTGTTCAAGTACCGAAACAACTGCATCGGTTCGCTCGTCGTAGATCTGTGCGACGTGTTCGTTATCTCGGTCAACCCCAAGGAGCATCATGGTTAGGTCATTTGTTCCGATCGAAACTCCATCGACGCCAATCTTGAGAAAGTTCTCAAGCTCGAGTGCTGCTGCCGGAACTTCGACCATGATGAGGAGTCGGAACCCAGGAAGTGCGAAAAGCCCTGCCTTTGCAACCATGGACTTGATCTGAATCAGCTCCCATGGTCGTCTCACAAACGGAATCATGAGGTGCAAATTTGAATACCCCAACTTCCACACATTCGCGATCGCTTCCAACTCAAGCATAAACTC
Source organism: uncultured Gammaproteobacteria bacterium (assembly GCA_964404095.1). GTDB lineage: Bacteria > Patescibacteriota > Microgenomatia > UBA1406 > GWC2-37-13 > CAZLQR01. Next base: position 17,384 of record CAYOIN010000018.1, read on the forward strand.
CTCTGGATCGGCGATGTATCGTGATGCACCGCGAAAACCGAGCATTGGATTTTCTTCCTTCGGCTCAAAATGTGCTCCACCCTTCAGATTCTTATATTCATTGGTCTTGAAGTCGGTTGCACGGTAGATAACCGGTCGAGGAGCAAAGGGCTTCACAAACTTAACAAGATCATGAGTAAGTTTACGAACAAACTCATGCTGTCTCCCTTCTTTAATCATAAACTTCGGGTGGGTGCCGATTCCGGCAATCATGAACTCAGCCCGCAGGAGTCCAATACCGTCAACATGTCGCTTCGCCAGTGCTTCTGCCTGATCTGGCTCCGCGAGGTTTACATACACCTTCGTAAGTGTTTTGAGTTTTTTATCTGCCGCGATATATGCTCGCTGCTCCTGAGCAGACATACCATCCGACTGTTTCGACGCAATCGCTCCTTTGAAGACCTCGCCTGTTGAACCATTCACGGTAATAATCTCGCCTTGTTTGAGCTTTGTTGTTGCGGACTCAGCGCCAACAACCGCCGGGATACCGAGCTCTCTCGATACAATCGCTGCATGCGATGTTCTTCCTCCCTTCTCGGTTACGATTGCGCCTGCCTGTTTCATCGCCGGTACGTAGTCTGGATTTGTTTGCGGCGCAACGAGAATGTCACCTTTTTTAATACGGTCAATTTCTTTCGGAGAGTGAATAATACATACCGGTCCGGTCACCATACCAGGAGAAGCCGGAGCCCCGGTCACAACCGGAGTCTGTATCGTTGCGGCTGTTGTGGATTCGTGTACTCCTGCATCACCATCCTTGCCGGTGTGCATCGTCGTGATCGGTCGAGACTGGACAATGAAGGTTTTTTCCCCTTCGATTGCCCACTCGATATCCTGAGGAAAGTAGTAATGATCTTCGATCTGCTTTACCAGGAGCGCGACGGTCACAACCTCTTGGTCGCTGATCTTCTGCTGTGATCCGTCTTTCTTGCTCAGCTCTACTTCACGATTTCCGTTTCCCGAGCGTACATACTTAAGATTTTGGTACTTAATCTCTTTCTTTGTAAGCACAAACGATCTCTTATCAACCTCGAAATGATCTGGCGTCACCTTTCCCTGAACGATGTATTCACCCAAGCCAACAATCGCTTCGATCACAATCTTTGTTTTGTCGTTTGTGACAGGATCGATGCTAAATGCGATACCCGACTTCTCCGACTGCACCATTCTCTGCACAACAGCCGCGAGCCCAACTTTAAAGTGATCGAACTTCTGGTGATGTCGGTAGTAAATTGCTCGTTCGGTAAAGAGCGATGCCCAGCATTCTTGAATTTTCTTGAGGAGCTGTGTTTCGCCAACGACATTCAAGAATGTTTCTTGTTGCCCTGCGAAGGAAGCATTCGGAAGGTCCTCGGCAGTTGCTGAGGAACGAACCGCTACGATTGCCGGTTTATAAGCGTGCTTAACCGACTGAACTATTTTCCCCCCGACCGACATTGATTTGCGATAATATTCTTCCTCTTTCGCAGCTAGCTCTTCGTAATACTCAAAAACATCATGGACAATTGCCTTTGGTATCTCGGCGTCGAGAATAATTTTCTTTACCTGCTCGGATGCTTGCTGTAGTTCGTGTGGATTGTCTGGATTAAGCGACTGAAGGTACTGCTTAATCTTCGGCTGAAGATTATTGTGACGGATAAATTCGAAGTAGGCATGTGATGTGAGTACGAAGCCGTAGGGAATCGGGAGGTGTGCATTGGTCATCTCACCGAGGTTTGCTCCTTTCCCACCCACAAGTCCTACATCGTCCTTATGGACTTCCTCAAACCACACAATTCGTTTGCCTGCCGACATACATTCAATATACATAATATGAAACTCAGAAAGCAATCAAGAAAATAATTGTGTGTTACAATTGCAACCTATGAGTCTCGAAAGGTTACGGAGCCATCCAGTGCGATATCTCATCCCCAATGCTCTTACCTTAGCTCGACCTATTCTTGGGTGGAAAGCAGTCCAAGCAGCGCGAAACGGTGACTGGAAAACGGCAAAGAGGTATCTTTATCCAGCGATGGCGACAGATATGGAGGGAAATGTAGCTCGACCGCTGAACGCGACCTCGAACTTTGGCGCTATAGCGGACCCAATCGCCGATGGCATACTTCGAGTTGAGGGGTTAGTGGCACTTACCTCCGAGCTCAATCCTATGACATCCATGATCATGATCGGTGGAGAGTTTGCAAATCTCACATTGAATGCCCAGATTCAAAAGGGACGAGAGACCCCGATCGTTCCTAAGGGAGCGAAGGTAGGATCCTTCACTCAGGCAGCAGGCGCCGCTCTTGTTGTTGAAGGAGCCGTTCGGAACAAACCAGCGCTTAAGGCCGTAGGTGAAGTAGCGGTAGTAGCCGGTACCGTACTGCGGGTCGGAACATACTACTCACTGTATCGAAAAGATAGACAAGGACTCCCGTGGTATGCCAAGCACCCGCGTCACGCGCGGAATCAATCATAACGACAGATCCGCATATATACTTAAAATATACGTATCGTAAATTTGCAAGCCTCACTTTTAATTTAGAGCCTCACATGAGATAATACTGAATGGAACGACCACGATTTATTAGCAAAAAACCACCACGAGACCAACTCCCGCTTCGAACCGGGGATCTCAACCATCCATTACGGCGGTTCAATCGCAGAATACACCCCGCATACGGTATCGGTGTTGCAATGATTGGAACAGGAGGAACGGTAGCTGAAGTTGCTGTAAAACATGGTAGTAAATTAGAACAGTTTGGTATATCGACCGCTTGTATGGCGGTCGCACTTCTCGGAGTTATCTCGGCGTTTGCAAGCAGTGATGACCGTCGCTATTTAAGAGAAACGGCATCGGGTCGACAAACATCATGATTCACCGTTGACAGACCGAGGTCTGTTAGCTACAATATGAAATACATGGTGAAAAACCTTAAGTGAGGCACTTGGTAGCAATCTTCTAAACTCTGCTATCCTATCAGCCTTCCTAACCAAACAAAACTTATACTTTATAACTTATAGCCCGATCGCGGGTGTTTTTTGGGCTCTAGGGTATAACTGAGAAGTGATGTAAGGGACTGGGCCTGAAGTTTACCTGGCTGAACGCTTCATTTGCAATGAAGAGGCAGGCGGTTCGACTCCGCCCAGGTCCACACGACTTGTGCAAACAGGTCAAAAATGCACATTAACAATTTGGGTCTTTTTAACATCAAATCTCAGCATCTTGTATGCTGGGACAAAGCGTGTTAGGTATCTCCCGATCTGCCAGGTGGTAGAAAACGGGAGATTTCAATTTCAAGAGCAATTAATAAACACATAGAAGAGATGGAAGAACCAATGCCATTGGTGGATGCCTTGGCAATTTGAGACGAAGAAGGACGCTTGCTCGAGAGCGATAACAACGATGAGTCCTTAAGCAGACGCTATTAATCGTTGGTTTCCGAATGGAGCAATCCCCTTAGTAGTAATACTGAGGACTCCGGCGTAAGCCGAGAGGGACAACCTGGGGAACTGAAACATCTAAGTACCCGGAGGAAAAGAAAACAATAGTGATTCTGTCAGTAGCGGCGAGCGAAAGCAGAGGAGCCTAAACCCCGACCGCAAGGTCGAGGTGTTGCGAGACACGGTAGGGAGTATCGATCGGTAGAAAAATGTTTTGGAAAGAACAACCAAAGAGCGTGATAGTCGCGTATTCAAAACTGAACGATACCTCGAGTGATTTCTCAAGTACAACGAGGCACGGCAAACCTTGTTGGAAACTGGGTCGGTCACGATCCAAGGCTAAATACTCAAATTGACCGATAGTGAACTAGTACCGTGAGGGAAAGGTGAAAAGTACCCCGAGAGGGGAGTGAAATAGTTACTGAAACCATTGGCTAACAAACAGACAAAGTCCGTAAGGATGATGTCGTGCCTATTGAAGAATGAGTCTGCGAGTGCTTGATAGCTGCAAGTTTAACCCACTACGTGGGGGAGGCGGAGCGAAAGCGAGTCTGAACAGGGCGATTAGCAACTATCAAACGACCCGAAACTAGGTGAGCTAACCATGAGCAGGGTGAAGTGCCGAGAAATCGGCATGGAGGCCCGTACCCGTTGTTGGTGAAATAACTTGGGACGACTTGTGGTTAGGGGTAATATGCCTATCGAACTTAGAGATAGCTGGTTCTCCCCGAAATATATTTGGGTATAGCCTCTGTAGTTTAAGCCAAGGGGTAGAGCTACTGGATGAGTTTGGGAGTCTTTGACGACCAGACCCAACCAAACTCCGAATACTTGGCGTACATACAGGGAGTCAGTCCTGCCGGGATAAGCCGGTGAGGTCGAGAGGGAAACATCCCAGATTCTCATCTAAGGTTCCAAAGTAATTGTTAAGTGGTTAAGGCCGTTTATTTTCCAATACAGCAGGTAGGTTGGCTTAGAAGCAGCCACCCTTCAAAGAGTGCGTAACAGCTCACCTGAATAGTCCCTTTGGGATGGAAGATGGGCGCCGAAAATGATCGGAGCTAAACAATTCACCGAAGATAGAAATTATATGACGTTAGTTATATTTTGGTAGGGGAGCGTATTTCATGCACTGAAGCAATACTGTAAGGTGTTGTGGAGCGTGAAATAGTGAGAATGCAGACATGAGTAGTGTACCTCCTGATGAAATATCAGGATGCCGGATTTCCGAGGTTTCCTCAGCAATGTCAATCAACTGAGGGTTAGTCGGATCTAACCTTCTACCGCTTAGGTAGGGGGGATGTACAAGCCGTTAATATTCGGCTACTAGTTGCAACGCGTTACGAGATGTAAGATGACGAAATGTGATATCTATGGCCTTCTATATGGGGGTTTAAGTAGTGAGTTTCGATGAACTACGAATACAATTATTCGCAAGGATGAAAGCATAGTACGTTGCGTTTCCCGGAAAAGTCTTACATTCAGTTTTGCAACTATCCGTACCGCAAACCGACACAGGTGGAATGGTCGAGTAGACCAAGGCAAATGG
>CAYOIN010000019.1:0-21903 GCA_964404095.1 uncultured Gammaproteobacteria bacterium
CCGCGAGATTTGTAGAATCCCGTGTAAGTGTCGGTATATTCAAAATCACCCTCGGTAAACCGGAGTGTCTTGAATCCTTCGGCGTCATATGCGGTTGATTCAACGCCAGATGAGGCGTAGGTTGCACGGCTCGCCTTCTGGATAAATGCAACGAGTTCTGGTGTATTCATTGTTTACGTACTAAAAGCGCCCTTTCAGCTCACCTCCGTTTACCAAAGAGCTTTAATAAATCAAAAAAGAGATTTATAAAATCGAGATAGAGTCGCAAGGCGCCCATAATCGACTCCTTATGGTCTTCAGGAGTACCTTCATTCCCAATAATATTGGTCTCCTTAATTTTCTGAACATCGTACGCGGTGAGTCCGGTAAAGACAACAACGCCAGAGATCGAGACGATATAGTCGACGACAGAGTTCTGGAGGAACAGATTCACGACTGTTGCAAGAATAATGCCGATAAGCCCCATGGTGAGCAGCCGGCCAGCATCGGTGAGATCTCGCTTTGTGAGGAAGCCATACACACTCATCACTCCGAACATTCCGGCAGCAATGAAGAAGACCATCACAATCGAGTCGAGCGTAAACAGCAAAAAAATTAGTGAGAGCGTGAGGCCTGTGATGAAGCAGTACAGTATAAAGATGAGAGTTGCAGAAAGTGCAGAGAGTTTTCTTATAAAGGCAGATATGCTGAGTACAATCGCAAGTTCACTGATGAGTAATGAGTAGAACAGTACGTTGTTGAAGATAATAGCTTGGTAGAAGACGGGGTTTTGAGCGACGATAAATGCTGTCAGACCGGAAATTGACAGACCGAGAAACATCCAAGCATATACTTTCTGAAGGAACGACATAGTTTCCGTGACCGTCGCATGTGAATCAAGTTGAGCCATATGTAATGATCATAGCATGTTTATGCGCACAGGCAAATTCAGATCCTGGGTTGCTATCGTCAGAGATAACTCTCAGTATATATCCGATGACACGTATATCCTGCAGGATTTTTGAGAAGATAATCTTGGTGGTATTCTTCGGCTGGATAGAAGGACTGGAGTGGTTCGAGCGTCGTCACAACCGGATCTTTCCATCGACCTGATCTATTTACTCGGTCGATGAATTGCTTTGCTTCCTGCTTTTCTTCGGCGGTTGCATAAAAGATTGCCGATCGATAGGAGTCGCCAACATCGTTCCCCTGTCGGTTGAGTGTGGTCGGATTGTGGACACGAAAGAAGAAGTCGAAGATCTGCGCGACTGTGGTCTTGTCAGGATCGTACTCAATCTCGACTGCCTCTGCATGACCTCGATGACTTTCGTAGGTGGGATTCTCAACAACTCCCCCGGTGTATCCTACGGTTGTATTGATGATCCCGGGTTGTTTGCGAATGAGATCTTCCAAACCCCAGAAACAACCCCCTGCCAGTACGATTTTTTGCGTCATGATGTTCCTTCTATTGGGACAAATTTCAACGAGATCGAGTTTACGCAGTGACGTACATTCTTTTCGGTAAGATGCTCGCCGGTGAAGACATGTCCCAGATGACCACCACATTTTGTACAGGTAATCTCGGTACGCTCACCATCCGCATCCACGCTCCGATGCACTGCTCCGGAGATCTCACTATCGAATGCTGGCCATCCGCAGTCTGATCGAAATTTATCCTTCGAGCGATAGAGTGGTGCATTACACTGCCGACAGACATAGGTCCCGGCATCCACAGTGTCGACATACTCACCGGTGAACGGAGCTTCGGTACCTTTATGGAGAATTACGCGCTGTTCCTCGGGGTTAAGGGTGTTCATAGATAATACCGTGATGGCGCGTGCATCATTTAGAGTTCGTTGGCGGAGAGAGCGGGATTCGAACCCGCGAAGAGCTTTCGCCCTTACACGCTTTCCAAGCGTGCGCACTCGGCCACTATGCGACCTCTCCAGTACTGCATTATATCAGCTTTACAGCCTCCGTCGGGGGGCGTATACTCTAATCCATATGAAAAAAAATCTGATGTTTCTCTTCTCGCTCGGTGGTCTTCTGTTCTCCGGTTACCTCAGCTATCAAAAGTTCGTCTATGATGTTTGCGCGTTGAATGAGTGTCCTCGATTTCTGGGATATCCAGCATGCTACTATGGCTTTGCGATGTATGTCGCCCTCTTCATTTCATCATTGCTCTACGTATTTGCGAATAAGCAGACACTTCATGTCGTGAAGACGGTTGCAATAATGGGGCTCCTGTTCTCGGGCTACTTTACGGTGCTGGAGATGCCTAAGCTTTTTTCCCAGGGGCTTTCAGCGTACGTCATGGGACTCCCAAGCTGTGCCTATGGACTCATGTTCTACGCGGTTATACTCGCCTGCGCGGTGGGGATGAAGTCCGATCAGTCAGCTACTTAAGATAACGATCAAAAAATGCGACCGATCGCTGAAGTGCGGTTGAGAAATTTTGACTCACATTATGATCGTCTCCTTCGTAGAGGTAGAGTTCATGGAGCTTATTCTCCTCCGTAAGTTTCGCCGCATACGCTTCACTGAGCTGATAGGTTACGGTTTCGTCGCCTCGGGTGTGATGAAGTTGGACCGGTGCGGTTTGATAGCGAAGGTATGATGTCGGGTCGATTGCATTCCAGAACTCTGGGTTGGTCTCAGGTGTTCCGTGAAGCTGTGAAAAGCGACTTCGGGTCATTCGCCATTGTTGCTGCTGTTGGAGCGATGCTTCGTTTGTCGTTCGTCGCCGATTAAACCAGAGTGAGTACATGTCGCGGTATGAGCCTACAACGCCACCCCAGATCACCGCAGCTTTTATGTCTGGGCTGAGAACCAGTGCCCGTTGGGTAATATTTCCACCGAGTGAGTGTCCCCACATGCCGATTCGATTTGGATCAGCTTCTGGATATTTCTTCATTGCTCCGATGGCATTGAGGACATCGACGGTGTAGGCAGGTGAAAAATACGCACCCTCCGGTTTTCCTTCGGACGATCCATGACCGCGATAGTCAGGCTTGAGAACCACATAGCCTTGATTCGCAAACCCATTCACGTACGCGACATACCGCTCATTGGTGCGATATTCGGTGGGTGGAATGTAGCCGTGGTTGAAGATGATAACCGGCCATCCCTGTGCAGGCCGCTCACCCACTGGAACGGTGAGTAATGCATAGATTCTCAGCCCTTCAGAGCGGTATGAAACGATATATTCAGTGTGAGCTCCGCTTCTGCCGAGCTCCTGTTCGACAACGAGCTGTGATCCTGGGTAGGATACTGAACGCATACGCTCGATCGAGAGCGGATCGGTGTTCATGGACCGAGAAGCAGTAGATTTATGGATAAGTTTGGGAGAGTATTGTGTCACCTTTCGTGTAATAAAGGACCAGTTCAACACCACAGTCGATCCTAATACAGCGACGATCATAAGTAGAACCGGTCTAAATTTCATGTGGGCGAGAGAGGACTCGAACCTCCACGCTTTTTACGGCACAGGTTCCTAAAACCTGCGTGTATACCAGTTTCACCACTCGCCCAATATCTAATTATATCATGGTGCTATGGGGCGTTCTCACGCACTCTCTATAGTTTTGGCGACGAGGTAGTTGGAGTTAAAAATACATCTCACTAAAAGCGTTTTACACACCTCGATCCATTCGCATAACTAGCGCTTTTTAATCTGTGGATTTTTTGGGATGTGAAAGAATCCACTTATGGCAAATACGCAGAATGCTATAAATGCAACAATAGAGATGATTACTGACGCTGTTTCGATCGAGCTCACTAGATGAGTGGTGGCACTGATGGGTGGGAAGTTCAATATCTGGAACCTACCGCTATTAGAGTCCGTTTGAATAAATGTAAATGCTGACCCACCAGAAGTATCATCAAGGCCGATAGTAGTTACGGCGTGTAGTATTGCCGAGATGTTTACTCGCCACGCGTACTTTTCCCGTAGCTCAAGATTGGATTTTGTTGCCAATCCCCAGACAATCATCCAGAGTAGATAGATCGGGAGCACGACAAAAAGGAGGCTCAGTATCGCCCAACCTTTGGATGCCGAAAGGAGAACGAAAAGGATCGCATAGCCTACTTGGTTTGGAGCGTAAACTTTTCTAGTGAACGCGATATAAAGCAATACTGCGGAGATGCGCCATAGCGGTTGGAGGTACGACATAGATTCATCTTAGCTCTGATTGTCGACCATGTCAACATATGACTTCTATTGGTTTGCAGTAAATGGATGTTTCTCTGGTGAAAGTCAGACATAAAAAACGCGATCGCAGCATAGAATTAATTAGCAGACTAGTGTGGTATCTGCTAGCGCTATGGGAAGGTAGTTTTGGAGCGTCATAACAATCCAAATACACATTTCCAACCTTCAGTACTGGCTATTTTGAGACCAATAAAATACCAAATGGTGTGCTACGACCTGGTCCTACCACATACCTACCACCTGACCACAGTGCGGTCGATCCTCCACTATCTAAGTTGAGTGCGTACTCAAGTCCGAGCGCCTTCAAAACGCGTGCGACCTCAGCCACATTCGCATTATGTACTACGCCAATGTAGACCGTGCTTCCCTTGGTTCCGATGAAGCTACGTGATCCTTTTCCAGCGCGCTTTACCTCATCATCGCCACCATAGACCACATTCCCACCAGATAACAGCATTGGTTGGCTCGCAATCACGGAGTCAACACCGGTGTCCCTCCCCCACTCCAGCGACTGACCGACAAACCGAGCGGAACTTCCGGAGAAGATCACCGCGGGGACGGTACTGTACACGTTATTGTCCGAGTTGAAGTAGGTTTTATTCTTGTTCATCAGGAGCGTATCGAAGGAGTTCGTCTTCCCAGCACAGCTTGGGTAGCTTGAAGGGCAGAAATACGGCCCATTAATGCCCGCAAACGCGCCGCTCCGGCCTGCAAAAGTGCCGAGCGCCTCTACGGGGCAGTCGTTACCGCAGGTTCCGTCTGATGCGGTATCCACGATGACTCGAGTGCTGTTGAGATCTGCGGCGACGATATCCACGAGGAATGTTCCAACTTCGCTTGATACACTCTGTCTGCTATACCCCGCACCCGGCGGTGTGTTGCTTGAAGGAACATTTGCTGGAATCTGGAAGGCTGCGGCGATCTCCGCATTTTTGGTGTCTATCGTTTTTTGTAGCTTCGCAAGCTGCGCCGAAGCACTGGTGTAGTCCTTGTCCGAGAGAGACCGAAGAATGTGTGCGAACTCTGATTCGAGATCGGAGATCTTCGCGTTCTTTTCACGCAGTTTGAGGAGGTTTTCGTAGACCGAGACCGCATCTTTGTAGGTCGTCTGAATGTTCTTTACCTCCTCCTCGAGTCGATCATTCCGTACCTTCTGATCCACCTTCTTGAGTGTGTCGTAGTCCTTCTGCACCTTCTTGAGCTGCTTGGTCGTTTCGGCACGACCTTGGATCTGGAGATACATCGTAGCCGCGAAGATCACTGCAAGCCCAATAATCGAGAGAAAAAGATACCGCGCGACATGGCGTGCTGCATGGTGAACAGACATAGGTATCTACAGTGTAGCAGAGACCGATCAGCTACTGGCGCTGGTGTAGTGTCGGAGCGCGTACTTCCAAAATATCCGCGAGATCACAAACGTGACAAATGTCAGGAACGTAAGCTCGAGGGTGTCGTACCAGCTCGATCTGCCCAAAAGTAACTTTGCCGGTCCGGCGAGTACGATCACAAAGGGAGAGACGAGCACAAAGCCAACCTCACCAAGCTGTCGGAATACATTTCGCGGATATCGACCGAGCGAGCGCAAGGTATAGAAGAGCTCGTTGATATTGTCCATCTTTGGTGACCAGATCACAAAGGTATTGAGAATAAATACGAGCGAGTAAAGAAGGAGTACGGAACAGAACAGTCCATAGATAAAAAATAGTATGTTGAGCGGCGCAATCGGGATCTGGTATACAGAGATGATGACGAACGCCATGATCGAGCCAAGGATTGTGCGGAATCCGCTGTTGATACTTGCCGCATGGAGCGACTCATTGAGCTGGGCGTCAATTGGCTGGAGGAGAAAGAGATCAAAACGGCCGGTCGAGACAAAGTCAGAAAGTTGCCGAACTCCCTTTCCCAAAAACAGACTGAAGATACCGACAATGATATTGTAGATGCAGGACATGAGAATGAGCTCTCCCCTACTCCATCCATACGCAGATGGAACACGTAGCGTGACGAGGTAGATCGAAAAGATATTGAATAACGTCCAGACACCGGACGAGAAGATGGTGGTGATAACCGCATCCATGCGATATGCAAGAAAGTTATTGAGACTCATCTTGAACACTGTTCGATACCATCGTAGATAGCGTTTCATACTACTGACCCATGCCGGTAAACTTCTTAACACCTCGACTCCACATCATTCGATAGAGAAGCGAAAGTACCGCAATGTACCCGATCTGAATCACGAGAATCTGCAACAACTGAGCAGGCGTTTGCATCCCGAGCACCGCAGTTATGGGATAGTACAGAATATAGGGGTATGGTGTGAAGGATGCGAACTGCTGCATTACCTGCGGGAACAAATCGAGCGGAATAATGAGTCCGCTCAGAGCGAAAGCGAGGACATCGTTTGTCTCCATAATGGAGTCCACATTCAGGATCCAGAATGCGCAGAATGCGAGAACCATCTTAAAGAGAAAGGAAACCATAAATGCGCAGATGATAATTGCAACAGAAAGCAGGATCGATGGTAGATCTTGGGCGACGACGAGCGGCACCCGAAACGCAACGAGGAGGATCGCAATCGCAATAATCGAGTAGCCCCCATTCATTAAGCGATGTGGGAGTTCCTGGTAGAGCTTCATATAAAAATACGACACCGGTCGAACCAAAAACTTCGAGAGTTCTCCCATGCGAATATCCTGCACTCCGACCTCTTCTTCGATGTGTACCATAAGGACAGACTGCGCCGCGATTAAGAGGAGGTAGTAAGAGCGCATGGTGTCGAGCGTCCAACCATTCAGTACTGCCGACCGTGAGAGTACGCCCTGCCAGAACAACAGGAGTACGAGCGGATTAATAAATGAGATGAGGAACCATACAAACGAACGGGCGCGAAAGTTGAGCGCATGCTGAAAATGAAGGAGGAACATGCGAATCAGGCGTGCCATAGTTATTCGCGATGGGTTTCCTGGAAGAACTTACGTATGACATCTTCAATGTCGCTCTTTCCCTTCGTGGCATACTTTTCCATAAGACGATCAAGATTCCCGTCGTAGATAATGCGACCAAAGTTAATAACAATTACTCGGTCACAGAGCTGTTTCACATCTCGCATGTAGTGGCTGGTGAGCAGAATGGTAGCGTTGTATTTTTTATTGTATTCCTTGATGAAGTTGCGCAGCTTATGCTGTACTACCACATCGAGCCCAATGGTGGGTTCATCAAGAAACAGAATTTTCGGTTGGTGAAGTAGCGCTGCCATCAGTTCGCACTTCATTCGCTGTCCCAATGAGAGCTTCCGAACCTGAACGTGGAGGATATCCTTCACATCGAGTAGATCCGAGAGTTCTTCCACACGTTGTGTAAACGCTTCGTCAGGGATCTCGTAGATCTCCTTATTGAGGAGAAAGGTATCCATCGGAGGAAGATCCCACCAGAGTTGGTTTTTCTGCCCCATGACCAATGATATCTGTTTGAGAAATGCAGGTTTTCGTTTAAACGGGGTATGATCGAGAACCGAGACCGATCCACTGGTTGGGTACAGCAGCCCCGAGAGCATCTTCAAAGTAGTGGTCTTCCCTGCTCCGTTTGGGCCAATAAATCCGATTAACTCGCCTTGCTCAATGTCAAAGGATATCTTCTCAACTGCAGTCTTGGTTTCGTAGGTGCGCTTGAAGAATGATTTTACTGCTCCTGCTAATCCTTCCTCCTTTTTATAGATGTGATACTGTTTTGTGAGGTTGCGAGCAGAGATGATCGGCATAGGATATTGTAGCAGATTCTTGCAAATGATCCGAACGTCGCTTAATATACATATATGGGGATTAATGAAGCAATTCTTCGCTTCCTCGAGTATGTGGAGCTCGACCGAAATCTTTCTCTTCGAACGGTCAAGATGTATGGGTACTATCTCGGATTCTTTCAGGAATGGCTTCTGAAGCATCATATCAGTGATTACGAAGAACAGATAGCGGAGGGAAAGAAACCCGACTACCCGATTGAGAATGTTACCGAGGAGGATATTCGAAACTTCCGCCTTTACCTATCGCACCACTACAAGAACCCGTTTAAGGGCAATCTCAAGCGACAGACCCAAAACTACTTTCTGGTCGCCTTGCGCTCATTTATGAAATATCTTGCAAAGCAACGGGTGAAGGTAATGCCCGCCGAGATGATCGAACTGGGGAAATCTCGTGATCGCACCATCAAACACTTATCTGAGGAGCAACTCGAGCAGCTTTTTAAGAGCGTAGATACCAAGAAAGAAATGGGTATTCGTGATCGCGCGCTGTTGGAAATGTTGTTTTCGACCGGACTGCGTGTATCGGAGCTCGTCGCACTCAATCGAGATAAGATCAATCTCCAGAGCGGAGAGATCGGCGTGGTGGGAAAAGGTGGAAAAGCTCGCGTGGTTTTTCTAACGAAGCACGCAAAGGACTGGCTCCAACGATACTTTGATACCCGCACCGATCCCTACGCTCCGCTCTTCATTCGATATGCGGGGCCAACTCCCAAGGAAGGACTCACGAATGAAAAAAATCGCCTCTCGGTCCGGTCGATCGAGCGACTCATCGAAAAGTACCGTAAGAAGGCAGGAATCGTTGAGCGCATCGGGCCACACGTACTGCGTCATTCGTATGCGACCGACCTTCTTTCGCATGGAGCGGATATCCGGTCGGTACAGATGATGCTCGGGCACAGTAACATCTCAACAACGCAGATCTACACGCACATTACCGATCCAAAGCTCAAAGAGATTCACGCGAAGTTTCATAGTGGAAATAAATGACATGAAAAAAATTCTCTATTGCTTTGTCGCGCTCTACATCACTTTTTTTTCTGTTTTTTCGGTGGTGCGATATCGAAATATGTACGCGAACTATTTTGATCTCGGGATTATGCATCATGTGGTATACAACAGCTATCAGGCAATCCGCACCGGAGAGTGGTCCCGCTTTCTTGAGCATACCGATCCCAACGGATCCCAACAGGTGATACGATCCGCTGTTCACAACGATATCATCCTCGGACTATTCGCTCCACTGTATTTTCTCTCCCCTTCGCCGGAGGTTCTTCTGATTGCGCAGAGTATCGCCCTTGGACTCGGGGCGATAGCGGTTTTTGGCATTGCAGAACACCTCCTTTCAAAGCGTCGACATCATCGGCTGTTTGCATTCGTGTTTGCGATTACCTATTTATTCTATCCCCCACTTCAGCTCATGAACCGTTTTGATTTTCATGCGGTTGCCCTGGCGACGCCCTTTCTCCTGTTCATGATTCATTTTTGGTTATGTAAGCGCTATCGACTGAGCATTCTGTTCCTGGTGCTCAGCCTGATCACCAAAGAGCAGGTCGGGCTCACAACCGCAGTGTTTGGTGGTTGGATTGTAGTGCAACAGGCGCTCCGACACCGACTCCGGTTGCAGAAGTTCGTTCCAACCAAAGAGTCGCGATTTGGGATGACGGTCATCGTGCTGAGTGTGTTTTGGGTGCTGTTTTCATTCACAGTGATGATCCCGTTCTTCCGAGGTGGTGGTCACTTTGCCCTGAGTCGATACGAGAATATTGATCTGCTGGCAACACTATTCCGCCAAAGCACGATCGATTATGTATGGAATATATTTGGTCCGGTCGGTTTCCTCTCACTCCTGTCGCCGACGATTCTGATCGCGGTCCCAGAATTCTCCGTAAATTTGCTTTCGCAAGATTCGAATATGAGAAGCATCGTATTCCACTATACCGCAGTCCTCATCCCGTTCGTGTATCTGGCCGCTCTTTCCGGATCCGTGTTTCTAGCACGGATCATTCCGGCGGCGACTCGTTGGATCGTCGTTGGTTTGCTCGGTTGCACCGTCTGGTTCTCGGTAACGATGAGCCCGCTCCCCTACTCGCAACAACGGGATCTGTATGTATTCAACCCACAGCAAAATGCACATGATGCGAGAGAATGGGCATACCGACTGAGGGATGATTCGATTTCCGTTTCGGCAACAGGGAACGTCGGGACATTCTTAAGTTCACGAAGACGGTTCTATTACTTTTCACAACATTACCCACTCGCCGATTATGTTATCATAAGACCAAACGAGGTTTTTTCCTATCACGACAAGGAAACACTGATTCCGGTGTACCAACGTCTTATTCGGGATCCTCGGTATGTACTTGTGGATAGGCGTGAGAACTTTGAGGTGTATAAGAAGCTATGATATCGATCATTATTCCGTTTCATAACGAGAAGGATAATCTTCCCGAACTCATCACGAGACTTCAGGCGGTGCTCGGTGAGCTGAAAGAAAAGTCTGAGATCGTATTTATTGATGATGGGAGCAATGATGGATATGATACCGAGACAGATCTTGGTGGTCGTGGACTTGTGCACCTACGGAATCGAAAGCAACTGGGTAAGGGGCGGTCGCTCGAGCGAGGGTTCGAGACCGCAAAGGGAGACGTGATCGTTTTTATGGATGCCGACCTCCAGGATCGACCGGAAGATCTTCCTGCTCTGTTGGGTAAGCTTGAGGAAGGATTCGATCTGGTGAATGGATGGCGTGCAAAGCGAAATGATCCCATTTCAAAGACGCTCCCCTCTGCGATCTTCAATGCGGTGCTGTTGAAGCCGCTCCTCCACTCACCTTTTCACGATATCAACTGCGGATTCAAGGTCATGCGACGATCGGTGCTCGAGGAGATTCCGCTGTATGGAGACAACTACCGATTTGTTCCCATCCTCGCCTTTCAGAAGGGATTCAAGGTTACCGAGGTCGAGGTTGAACATGCGCGGCGGAAACATGGAAAGTCAAAGTACGGATTTGTGAGAATTTTTTATGGACTGTTCGATACCGTAACCACATACTTTGTATACAGGTTTTCAGAGAAGCCGCTTCATTTCTTTGGACCGATCGGGAGTAGTTCATTTTTTATCGGTTTGTTGATTACGGTCTGGCTCTCGATTGAGCGATTGTTTTTTGGTGTGGAACTGTATAAACGGCCACTGCTTCTTGCCGGCATCTTTCTCATGATCGTTGGCCTCCAGGTATTTCTTACTGGCGTCCTCGGTGAGCTGATTGTTTACATTCATAAATCGAAGAAGCGTACATGAATCCGTATACCGCGATCATCATAGCCAACGTCATTATGGGTATGACCCCTCCCATTATGAAAATGGGATTGACCGAGATCCCGCCCTTTCTCCTTGGGTTTATTCGGTTCGCCATAGCAACCATCGTGCTCCTCCCGTTTGCAATTCCGAAGTGGAAACATCTCTCATCAAAGGATTTGGCGCTCTTGGTTCTGGCCGGTGTCTTTGGCATCGGTCTCCATATCGCCCTCTTTTTTTTCGGACTCCAGAGAACCGAGAGTATCATTACGCCGGTCATCGCCTCCTCTGGCCCGGTGATTCTCTACGTGGTGGCGCTCGCGTTCTTACATGAGCGATTCTCGAAGCGTAAGTTTGCCGGGATGTTTATCTCACTCCTCGGAGTGCTGTTTATTGTGCTCACGCCGATTATCTTGAACGGTACGGTTGCGCATGAACAGCAAGCGATCGGAAATGCATTGGTATTTTTCGCAACGATTTTTGGCGTCCTTCACTCGGTGTTGATTAAGAAGGTTTCAAGCGGCATTCATGCGGTTCAGATTTCGGTAGTAACCTTCCTTTCCGGCACGCTCTTTTTTGTTCCGTTTGCACTTGCTGAATATCAGCACTGGGACATCAACGCTGTTACCCAGAATGGTTGGTTCGCACTTGTATTTGGTACAGTTTTTGTTTCGATTATTTGCTACACCTTGATCCACCACGCGCTTACCAAGATCTCTGCATCCGATGTGGGAATCTTTGCATATATTGACCCGGTCGCGGCGCTCATTGTCGGATGGCCGTTATTGGGCGAGAAGCCAGACGTATATTATTTTGTTGGTTCGATTTTGGTCTTTGTCGGGATCTGGGTCGCGGAGCGCAGGATTCATTGGCATCCATTTCATCGAATTAAAACTTATAATTAAGCATGGCAAAGGTCTTGATTACCGGTGCGGGTGGCTACATTGGCGTCAACACTGCCAAAGTATTTCTTGAGTCAGGGTATACCGTAGTAGCACTCGATAACTTTTCTCAGGGATTCCGTGAGCCACTTGAACTTCTGCAGAAACAGTTCGGACAGGATAAGTTACTTATCTACACGGCAGATCTCACCGTCGACGGTGGTGCACAGGTGTTATCGCAGGAATCGGACATCGATGGTATTCTCCATTTTGCTGCACTGCTCAACGTGGGTGAGAGTATGCATGTTCCTGAGAAGTACTTTACGAATAATGTAATTGGAACCCAAAAATTATTACAGCAGGCAATTGTAGCGAATGTGCGCCGTTTTATTTTTAGCAGCAGTTGTACGGTATACGGAGAGGTTGAGAATCCACCGGTTGATGAAACCGCGCCACTCGTGAGACCGTCGAGTGTCTACGGTGCTACAAAAAAAATGTGTGAAGAGATGCTTTCCTGGTATGACCAGACCGGAAAGATGAAGTATGTATCGCTCCGCTACTTCAATGTCTGCGGTGCAAGTGACGACGGAGTACTCGGCGATGCAAAGCGAGAGACCTTCGGACTGATGCAGAATGCAATCAAGGGAGCGTTGAAGATAGCACCATTCTCCTTTAACTATCAGAAGGTCGCAACACCGGATGGGAGTCCAGTTCGTGACTTTATCAATGTGGTCGATCTTGCAGACGCGCACATCCGTGCATACGAGTACCTTGTGAAGAATGAAAAGAGTGATATTTTTAACCTGGGTACCGGAACCGGAACAAGCGTGCTTGAGGTGGTAAATGAAGTGAAGAGGGTGATGGGGGTTGAGTTCCCGACAACAGAATCTGATCATCGAAGAATCGGTGAGGTTGCGCGTATCTTCGCAAACTTAACAAAGGCAAAACAACTGCTTGGCTGGGAACCAAAACGCTCGCTCGAACAAAGCATTCGCTCACTCGCGAAGTTCTATACGGATCATCCAAATGGTTGGAACCAATAAGGTGTTTCCCTACAGAGTTAGTTCTTCTTCAATGAGTTTAAAAATCCACCAACGATCGAAAGCACGAGGCTGAACCAGAGCGCCGGCCAGAAGCCGGTTACGGAGAATCCCGGAATAATGCGAGCGGCAAGCATGACAAGCGACGCATTGATCACTAAGGTAAAAAGACCGAGTGTAATGATTGTTATGGGAAGGGTAAGAACTATGAGAATTGGTTTTATTACCGAATTCAGGATACCCATCACTACCGCAACAACGATTGCGGTGGTAAGGTCCGAAACATGAATGCCCGGTATCACATAGGAGGTGATCAGTACTGCAGCGGTGCTGATAAAGAGATTTACGATGAAGTTCATACCCATAATTTATCATAATGGCCTCAATTTTGCTATAATCAACCCATGATTGAGAAAAAGAATGTTGCCGCGATCATCCTTGCAGCAGGCAAAGGCACGCGGATGAAGTCCACCACCGAGAACAAGGTAACGCTCCCCTTTCATGGGAAGCCCATGATTCAATATGCTGTTGAGGTGGTTGAGACCGTCGCCGATCAGGTAGTTGTTGTGGTCGGAGCGATGGCTGAAAGCGTGCAACAGGCACTCCAAGGAACACCGGTTATCTTCGCCCATCAGGAAGAGCAGTTGGGAACCGGGCATGCACTGCAGGTTGGATTTAAGAAGATTGCCGATCACAAACCCGCGTACATCCTTGTTGGTTACGGAGATCATATGATGTTCTATCGATCTGAGCGGTTGCAGGAGCTCGTGAATGTGCATGAGAAAGATCATGCATCAATCTCACTGCTCACCGCAACATACGATGATCCAAACTCACTTGCATGGGCGCGTGTACTTCGAAACGAGCAGAACGAAGTAGTTGGTCTTGTGGAACAGAAAGATGCGACTGAAGAACAGCGATTGATCACCGAGGTGAATCCAGGACTGTACTGTATGAGCTATGATTTTCTCCAGCAGCATCTACCGATGCTGACCAAGTCTCCGGTAACCAATGAGTATTACCTCACCGAGCTGCTTGAGATTGCGGCAAAAGATCATCTCAAGATTGCGACATTGACAGTACCATTTCAAGAGGTGGGTATCGGAATTAATCGACCGGAAGAGCTGGAGAAGAGTCAGGAGCTATTTACGAAAAGATCGTAATACTGGAGCGGGTGACCAGAATCGAACTGGCATCTACTCCTTGGAAGGGAGTCATTCTACCACTGAACTACACCCGCAGTCAGATCTTTATTATACCAAAGGGATGTAGCAACCGTACGGTCATCAGAGACGTAAGGAGTTATTTTGAACCGAGTCTTTTAGTGAGCTGTTCTTTTCTCTGTGTTAGGTCAAATAGTCTACTCCCAGCTCTTCTCTGGTTTAGTAGTGCTTCATTTTTAGCTGTGGTCGGAGTTTGGGACAGGCTGATGATTCGATCCGCCTGATCGAGGACTCGCTCGGTTGTACGGATTCGTCGATCGGTCCAGGCAAGCTGGGTTGAAAGGATGGGGTGTCGTAGTCTTGATCCACTATTTCGTTCTGCCATGAGGTGTAGTATAGCGACTCGACTAATTATTTCAACCACTTCTTCTATATAAGGGAGTGATCCTAGGCCAGTATCGAGTCAGAGCCGATCGTCTATCCTCGAGATCGGTAAGCGCCCGTTCCACCGTTCGGAGTTCATGGGTGAGAAGACCGCGCATTTCACTTCCATGCTTTGGGTTCTGTTCCTTATCGGCCAAAATAAAAAAATAGTCTAGTGCGTTGGCAATCTGTCGTTGAACTCTGCGGAGTCGCCACCGGTCCGTAAGTGATGGTTTATGGGTTGGTGATTGTTCTTTCATTGGGAGATTATAATCGAACGATTTCATTTTTTCAGTGCGATACAATACAGATAGTATGAAAAACTTGAGTGCTTTGCTTTGGTTACTGCTCGGTGCGTTTATTATCCGCTTCATAGCGCTCAATCAATCGCTCTGGCTTGATGAGAGTACGACAGCGAACGTTGCGCGAACATATTCCTATTGGGAAATCGTTACAAAATTTTCTCCTCATGACTTTCACCCCCCGTTCTACTATCTCTTCATCGATCTCTGGACATCGATATTTGGATACTCCGAGATTGTTCTCCGATTGCCGTCGGTCATCGCGAGCGTTATTACAGGAGGCATCGTTTATTCGATCGCGGATCTAAAACTTCGGCTGAAGAAAAATAAAAACATCGCGTTGTTTGCATCAGCTTTTTTCTTCATCAATCCACTTGTGGTCTATTACTCACAGGAAGCTCGCATGTATGCACTATCTACGTTGTGGACGACACTCCTGTTCTATTTTATTTTGAAGATTGAGCGATCGCATGGTCCACGGATGCGAAATATCATTCTTGCAAATGTCTTTGGTTTTCTTGCGCTCACATCGTTTTACGGCACAGTTTTTTTCTTTGTTGCACTTTCGTCCTATCTGCTCATATCAAAGAAGTACCGAACATTAATTCTGACATCAATTGGTCCGGCTGTTGCGATGCTCATCCTCTCTCCCCTCTTCGCGACCCAGCTTAAAAACTCAGGTGAAGTGCTCTCACAGCTTCCAAACTGGTCGATAACGCTTGGAAAAGCAAATATAAAAAATCTTGCGCTCATCCCCATAAAGTTCGCCACCGGGAAAATTAACCCCGAACCAAAGTTGCTATTTTATTCCATCGCAGGACTTTGGACGCTGGTAGTTGCGTGCTTCTCACTTCGTAATATCAAGAATCCTAAGTATCGCTCGATCTACATTGTTTTCTTACTGCCGTTGGTGTTGGGATTCGTGGTCTCGTTCTATAAACCACTGTTACAGTACTTCCGGTTTCAGTATGTTCTTCCGTTTATGTCCATCACCATTGCGATCGGAGTTACAGAGCGTTGGCATCGGTGGCTACTGTTGGGTGGGTTCGTAGGCTTTTCGCTGTTCTATCTGTTGCTACCGATGAATCACCGCGAGGACTGGAGATCGCTTGTGCAGGCACTCCCATCCAGCGCTCCACTATTCGCAACACCCACATCGATTGATCCGTTGAGTTATTACAATCCCTCGCTTCGTTCACGAATTTACACCGACCCAGCTTCACTTCGGAATGTTCATGATGTGATCGTCATACCGTATGTGATGGATATCTATGGAATCGACTATGCACGAACGCTGCAGTCGGCAGGCTTTACCAATGAGACAACGGTGTCCTTTCGCGAGTTAGAATATCAGCAATGGAAAAGATAAAACGAATCGTGCCAGAGCTGCTCTGCTTTGGAATTGTGGCATTTTTCTTTCTCTACCGAGTTCTTCTCGGTAGTAGTTTCAATCCAGATCTCGGGAGAGATCTCATGTGGATCTGGGATATTATTCATGGAGATACCACTCTCCTCGGCCCAAAACTATCATTTGGGGGGTATTATCTTGGGCCACACTACTACTATCTTTTTGCACCGTTTGTATTTCTTTCGAAGGGTTTTCCTCCGGGGTTAGTGATCGGGAACGCTCTGGTGTCGGCGCTGTTCATGAGCTTGATTTTTGCGGTTCTCCGACGACATCACGGAGCTCTATTTAGTTCAGTGAGTATTCTTTGGTTATCGATTACTCCCTATGTACTGTTCTCTGCTCGCAATCCAGGTAATGCCTATTCGTACATTACCGCACTGCTCTTCTATCTTGTCCTCATGGTCTATGCAAAAAAAACGCGCGCCTTTTATTTTAGTGCGGGTATGTTCGCGGGTTGTATTCTTAACTTCCATCCCGCGGCTGTTTTCGCCATGATTCCCTTCTATTTTGCAACACTTCCCCGAGCGTCATGGAAGGAGTTTTTCGTAAGATCCGCTCTGTTTGGATTCGGTCTTGGCATTCTGTTTAGTCCAACGATTCTGTTCGAAGTTCGCCATCACTTCATTATGTTTACCAATACCTTCATCAACAAGTCCTACCAATCGTTTATCGGTGGCCAGAGCGCTGCGAGCATGATGAAAGCCTCACCAAACCCGATTCTCAACGCAGTGATTGTCGATCGTTTCCTCGCTCCGTGGATTTCTCCATCCCTGCTTTGGTTGATCGGAATCATCTGCTTTGCCATTCTCACCAAACGCACCTCGCATATGGTTCGTATTGTCGGTTGCATGGTTGGTCTTCTGGCGCTATTTCACGTTGCATTACAGTTTCAGGTCGCATTCCACTATGCATTTCCACTCTTAGTTGGACTGCAGGTTGGGGTTCTCGTGCTCCTTGCTCAACTTTCCACACGTTTTCGATATGGAGTTCTAGCGCTGTGTATGTTGTCGGCTACGTGGATGTTTCCATTCCAGTATTTCGAGAGACCGTATCGGGATTTTTCTACACTCTATCAGGCGACTCATGCCGCAGTGCAGCAATTTCCTCGATCGCGTGAAAGCGTTAGTGTCGCGTACTTTGGGGGTAATGCACTTGCGACATTAGGATACGAGTATCGATATCTTCTGAAAATCGAAGGATATACTGTTGCAGGTGAACAAGAGTATGCCCAATCAAACAATCTTATCGTTGTTTCTGAGGAGGGAGAACTTGATTTCACCACGCTCCGTACCTGGGAGCTCGATCAATTTGGCAACAAAACACTTCTCAAGAAAGTTCAGGTCGGTCGAGTAATTTACTATCTATTTCGCAAGGCCTAAGACAGCTTTGAGCAGCCCAGATACATTACGGAGTCGTTCTACGACGATCTGAGGAAAGTACTGCATGATCCGCCGAGCACCCCAGTTCTTATAGATGAGCAGATACCAGTTTCGTAGATCGAGCCATCGTTTCCGAACAGGCATTGCAGAAGAAGTTCCTTGACCTTGATGAACTACGGAGACGGTCTCGGTTGTACCAAATTTGTATCCCAGCTTTTTGGCTCGGAGAAAGAGATCGACGTCCTCAAGATAGGCAAAAAACCGTTCATCAAATCCCTTGAGTTTTTCAAAACTACTCCGTCGCACTACGAGGGCGGCAGCGGTAAGTCCGTCGAGTAGTTCATGGTTATCGTTCTGAGGTCGCAACTCAAGTACCTTCCCCTGCGGAAGGACATGGTATCCATTATTTTCCGCAACGCCATCAAGGCGATTAATTCGTGGTGTGGTAGCAAACCACTTTTGCTTCTCAAGTTCGGTAATGCATTCTTTGATCCATGGTTGTGAACACCGAATATCATCATTAACGAAGGTATAGTACTCCACGCCAAAATGTTTCGCTGCTGCACGAGCGCCATCATTGCATGCCTTTGCAAAACCGGTGTTTCGGCCCTGTTCAACAACGATCAGGTTGCTGAGCTGTGCATTGAATGAATAGGCCTCTTGGTTGTTATTCACCACAACAACGGGCATGGTTGGATAGAGGTTGGCAAGATCGTTGAGGAGCTGACGTACGCCTTCGCGGTTATGGAGCGTCGGGATAATACAGGCGATGTTAATGTGGGAGTTTTTTGTATTCATAGATGGCGATGCACAACAGCATGGCTGTTGAAATGCTCACCGTTCCGGTGAGTGTCCAGACCGGTCCTTGCACACCGATAGTTGGAATGAGCGAGAGACAGCCAATCGTCATACCAAGAAAAAAAACCGCATTTGCACCCAGCATGTACTTTGGTTGTTTGATGGTGTAGAGCACGAAGAGAAACAGCATATTTTCGTAGGTAAAGATGATGTATGGGACTGCAAGCTGTTTCGCTACGCGCGATGCAACAAGGAACTTTTCGGTAAAAAAGAGTTGAAATATCCAGTCAGGGGTAACGGCAAGCAGAACGTACATCGCCGCCGGGATCGATAGGTACAAGATGCTTGGCTTAATGAGCTTTCGTACTTCATGTCTCCGTTGTGCGCCAGAAAAAAGTGGTGAGAGCACCTGCGTCACGCTCACCGCAAAGGTTGCAATGGTGAGGGCAATTTTTTGAGCGAGCGCGTAATATCCGAGATCTTGCCGGAGTCCAAAATATGAAAGGAGAAAGAGATCCATTCGTTGTCCGAGATTGTAGAGCTGCATGGAAACAAAGTAGGTAACGGTATATCGGAGTTTCAGTACGCTTCGATCAATTCCGGCCGACCACACCCGCTCCAACGCAGATCGCTTTTCAAGAAACATCGGAAGTATGAAGCCGAATGATCCCAGAATACCAAATACCACAAGCACCGAGTACGGGCCTACCTGCGCAGTGTTCCATAGATAGATGAGGCCAAGAAGTTTTACAACATTGGAGAGGTTTACATAGATGCTTACCTTCATAAACTGCTGTGCAGCCAGGAGTACATTGGTGGTAAAGTTCTGCCAGATAAAAAGCAGAACGCCTGCAAACAAAACAATGGTAATTGAGGTATCGCTTCCGGTCTTGAAAAAGACGCTGTCGAGCCACTGAAACGATAGTCCTAATACCACAATCGCCATGGTCGCGAAGATGGTCTGAAAAAGAAAGAGCGTTTTTATGAAGCTCATTGTTGAGGGATGATCCTTTTCTCTCATCTGAGGAACGTATGAATAGATGGTTGCAGTTGTTCCAAAGTCAAAGACGTTTGCCAGAACATACGAAATACCGAGTAGCACCCCGAGCACTCCATACTCCACCGGAGTCATGATGCGTACAAGAATGAGCGCAAAGAGTGCGGTAAACGCGGTATTCAGGTAGTTGCCGAGGGTGTTGATGAGGATGTGAATGCTGGTCGGATGCTTTATGAACATTGTAAATTTCTTCAGCATGCTATATTCTATGATATTAGCGTGTGAATTACGCTACAATATAAGATCTATGGCACACAAAACAGCTTTGGTGACTGGTATTCTTGGTCAGGATGGTCCGTACTTGGCTCAGCTTCTCATCGAGAAGGGGTACAAGGTATATGGCATGATGTCTCGATATTCGAACCCTAACTTCGAAAATACCGACTATCTTGGCGTCACGAAAGATATTAACTTCGTCGAAGGTGATCTTACGGATGAGTCTTCACTGATTAATCTTGTGAAGACGACGAGACCAGATGAAATCTACAACCTCGCAGCCCAGTCATTTGTAGGTTCATCATGGGAGCAGGCGAAATTAACCACCGAGGTAAACTCGCTCGGCGTGCTCTATCTACTGAACGCTATCAAGCTCATCTCCCCAACCACACGATTTTATCAGGCATCAACTTCGGAGATGTTCGGACTGAGCGTAAAGGATGGATTTCAAGATGAGGAAACTCCATTTCATCCCCGCAGCCCGTACGGGGTTTCGAAGGTTTATGCATATTGGATCACAGTGAACTATCGAGAGTCATTTGGGTTATTTACAACCAATGGAGTTCTGTTCAATCATGAGTCTCCTCTTCGCGGAAAGCAGTTTGTGACGCGAAAGATTACGGATGGAGTCGCTCAGATAAAGATGGGCCTCAAAGACTCACTCCATCTGGGAAATCTTGATGCAAAGCGAGACTGGGGATTTGCCGGAGATTATGTGAAGGCGATGTATCTCATGCTTCAGCAGGATGCCCCGGACGACTTCGTTGTAGCAAGCGGAACCACGCATACGGTTCGAGAATGTGTCGATGTGGCATTCCGTACGGCGGGAATCTCTGACTGGGAAAAGTACGTGAAGATCGATCCTCGGTTCATGCGACCGGCAGAGGTCCCTCATCTGCAAGGTAGGGCTGACAAGGCAAAGAAGATTCTTGGGTGGCAACCTGAAGTATCTTTTGAGGAGCTGATCAAGATGATGGTTGAGGCAGATATCAAGCGATATCAAGACAAAGCATGAAGGACCTCTCAACGCAGCAGTTGACGCTCGCATCATCGGAGTATGATCTTCGGATCACAAATCTCGCGCGGTTTATTTATCGCAAACTTCCCATTCGATCAGGATCGATTATTGATATTGGGGCCGGAAACGGTCTCGTTCTGAAGTTCTTCAAAGATAGAGGGTTTACGGTGTCAGGAATCGAGCTGGAGAAGGACCAAGTGCATCAGATGCAGCAGGATCACCGACTCAAAGGTGTACATCTGCAACAAGGTGACATTACCACACTACGCGGTAAACAAAACTATGACGTTGTCATTGCCTCGGATGTGATCGAGCACATCGAGGACGACACTTCTGCAGTGCAAAATCTATTCTCATTTGTAGCTCCTGGAGGCTACTTAGTCATCACCGTTCCTGCACACATGCACCTATTTGGAAAACGCGATACTGCATGGGGTCATTACCGTCGTTACGACCGTTCCATGCTCAGTAAGCAGATGAGCAAATTAGCAAACAGTTCGCCGGTTGGATACTGGCAGTGGAATATGATTGGCTACGGAATGTACTACTTCTACGAACGCATCTTACACCGACCGATTGAGGAGAAGTTTCGATACAACCAGTCGTTTCTTTCACGTACCCTACGAGCGGTTCTTGATGTAGAACTCCGTATTGAGGAATGGTTTGGTGGCGTACCACGCGGGCTCACGCAGGTTGCGATTATTCGGAAGGATTAGGGATTGTACTGAAACTGCTGCGAATTTGGATTCTGAGACCACTGCTCTACCGTAAATCCATCCTTATCTTTTGCACTCATCAGATGCTCATGAGTAACGATTTCTTGAAATATAGATCGAAGCGATGCATCGCAGAGCGACCAGTCAATGTCCGCAGCGAGCGGCGAAATTCCCGCCTCCGACTGAGGATTCCAGTTACTCGTACAGAGATACTCGATCT
>CAYOIN010000020.1:0-17715 GCA_964404095.1 uncultured Gammaproteobacteria bacterium
GCTCGTTCCGTGAGGAGTACCCTTAAGTGGGACAACGAGCGCAACCCCCGTCCCGAGTTATACGTGTCTCGGGAGACTGCTCGTCCTTTGGACGGGAGGAAGGAGGGGCAGACGTCAAGTCAGCATGGTCCTTATACCTTGGGCTACACACATGTTACAATGGACAAAACAGAGGGTCTTGCCACTCAGCAATGAGGAGCTAATCCACAAATTTGTCCTCAGTGGGGATTGGGGTCTGCAACTCGACCCCATGAACGCGGAATTGATAGTAATCGCGAATCAGTCATGTCGCGGTGAATACGTTCTTGCCTCTTGCACACACCGCCCGTCAAGCCAACAAAGTTGGAATTATCTGAACTCCGCCTTCGGCGGAGGAGGATATTTTCGGCGATGGGGGTTAAGTCGTAACAAGGTATCCGTTCTGGAAGGAGCGGATGGATCACCTCCTTTCTTTTTTTTAAACCGTTTTTAGTTAAAAATTGGTTTCTTCCTAACCCGATTAACAGTCTAAACGAAGATGCACCCTATCTGACACTTCCTGACAGATACATAAGCGCTACACCTGCCAGAACACCGACAAGCGCGATCAGTTGATATACAATGTAGATTGCGTGATTGTCGAGGTCGTGAAGTCCAACATCCCATGGTCGATACGACCGATCACCAAACTGCTGGTGAATCCAGTAGATCATCTCTCCGCTAAATCGTGCTGCGACATACGCTCCAATCATAAACAGTCCAAACGGTAACGACCACACCGTAAGGAAAATAAGCGCTGCGCACAATGGAAGGAGAACCAGCATATCTCCCTTAATAAAGATGAGAAGTAGTCGCAGTGGCACACCCGGATCAGAGAAGAACCACCGAGAGTGGGCTGAAAATTTCATATCTACGATAGTCCGAGTATTTTACCTGCAAACGACAAAACAACTGCGGTAAGAATTACACCCATCGCAATGTAGAGAAGGATTTTTTTCGTTCCGGAGATGGTGTATTTTCCCATAATGTCAGGGTCGCTGGCGAAGCGAATAAGAAAAAAGAAGACCATCGGGAGCATGGCGCCGTTCATAAAGTCCACATAGAGCGTAATTTGGAATAGTCCCACCTGCGGCAGAAGCGAAACGAGGAGAGCAATACCAATCTGCAGAATAAAGAAAAGATAGAACAGCCTTCCTTTCCGAAAATCAGTATCAAGACTCCCTTCGAATCCGAAGAGCTCTGCGAACACATACGCGGTCGCCAGTGGAATAATGGTGAGTCCGAGCAGCGATGCGCCAAATAAACCTGCGCTGAAAAGCATGAAGGCGCTGTCACCGGCGAGTGGTTTAAGCGCGAGCGCTGCTGCTGCGCCATCCTGCACCACAATCTTATTCGTAAACAACGTTTGTGCGACCGCGACGGCGATGAAGTACGAGAGCACATTGGTAAGCACTGCTCCAATGTAGATCTCCCATTTCTCATACCGTAGCTGGTCGAGAGATAGTTTTTTGTCGTTCACGAAGCTCGCAACAAAAAACTGTCCCCAAGCAGTGATCGTTGTACCTAAGACCGCGATGAGTGAGAACCAGTATCCAGGCCCCATCGATATCTGCTGCGGAATCACCGTTTCCTGAAAGAGCGCTGGCCAGTTAGGTTTGGTCTGAAATGCGACGAGTATGTAGGAGAGATAGAAAAAGATGAGGAGAAAAAATATTCGCTGAAGACTTCGGTAATTGAAGTAGAGAACCGCAGTGATAAGTACGAGACAGGTACCGATGAGCGGAAACTGCCATGGTATTGAAAGTAGCTTGATCGCTGCTTTCAGTCCACTCATATTCTGCAGCACCACACCTTGATTGACGATAAAGTAGAGAACGAAGACCAAGGTCGCGATTCGAATTCCGTACCGTTCACGAATAAGATCGGCGAGACCTTTGCGCGTTACGACCGCGATGCGAGCACCTGCTTCCTGTGTAAGTGCGAGCACGATCGTGGTAGGAATGATGAGAAACTGCGATGCAATACCAAACACCGATGCAGCAACGGTATAGGTTGCCACACCTCCTGCATCATTGTCCGCGATCGCGGTAATGAGGCCCGGTCCAAGCACCGCGAGAAAGATGAGAAACCGCCGAGACCAACGATATAAAAATTTCTGCATAGGTTACTGCATGATCAACTCACTCACATCATCAAGCTTCACAAGTCCGATCATTCGCCGATCACGATCGACGACCGGCATCACATAATACTTGTACTTCAGGAGCTTTTTCCAGACGACGCTGACCGGTGTAGAAAGAGAAACGACCTCGATTTGAGGTCGCATGAATTTGTATGCCGGTGTGTCCGGGTTCTGTGCAATAATCGATTTTAGACTAGAGACTCCGGTGAGTTGCTTATCGGCATTGAGATAGTATACGTAGAGAATCTCACCAAAGTCCTGCGCCACTTCCTTTATAGTCTTCAGAACATCCTTCGCGGTAGCGTTTGAGTCCATCGTCAGGAACTCGGTAGAAAGGAGGTCTCCCACCGGGCTTTCAGAGATACTGAGCAAATGCTCAATTCGCTTTCTACTGGATTCGTTAAGTAGCTCCAGAAGTGTATCCTTTTTTTTCTTTGGGAGCGCTGCAAGTACATCGGCCGCCTCTTCCGGCTCCATATGACTCATAAAATGAGCGGCTTCCTTCGGATCATTTTTCTTGAAAAACTCAACCTGATAGTTGAGATTGAGGTTATCCAAGACCTCACCTGCATGCTGAAGGGTAAATGACCGAAGCACATGACCGATGTTATCGATGTTGGTCTGCTCAAGATAGTCAGCGAGATCCTCTGGTCGAATCTTCTGGAGCTTGAGCTGTTCCGTCTTAATTCGTACATGACCTCGACTCAACTCGAGTGTCTGGATGTCGGCCCATGAAAGAAACTGCGACTTCAACGTGATACCGTACCGGTTCAACATCTTGTTTGCAAAGTCCTCAAGTCCAAACCATCGCAAAAAGCCGATCAGACCAATATCTACACCCGCGATAAACAGGCTTGGCTGATTTTGAATCGCCACATCATTAACTCGAACCATCTTGTCACCAGAGATGTCGATGATCTGACTGTCGAGGAGATTTTTACTCAGGTACAGTTCGTTCTCCTCAAGCTCTACAACATGATAGTTTTTCTTAATTGTGATGGAGCCGTTTACTTTGATTAGATCTGCAGAGTCAACGATTGTTTTCGGGTCGAGCTTTGTCCTGATGACCAGTTTCGAGATATCGGCACGTTCCGACAGCTTGAAGATGAGGTCTTCGAGCTTGCCAACATAGATATTGTCTTCGGTATAGATTTTTCGATCCACGAGCTCGGAGAAGTACAACATAAGACCATTATAAACTGATAATTGATTACGAATGCAAGGTAAATTCAGCGAGGCATGAGCGAGGTGTTCCGATGTGACTCGGTGGACGCTAAGGGACTCGAACCCCTAACCCTCGCGATGTAAACGCGATGCTCTAGCCATTGAGCTAAGCGTCCAATTTCCACCACATGGTGGGCGCAGATAGAATCGAACTATCGACCTTCGTCTTATCAGGACGACGCTCTACCACTGAGCCATGCGCCCAAACCTCCTCAATTATAACATAGATTCACTTGATCGATTTTGTTGATCTTACAAAAAAAAATTGCTACCCTATTACCTTATGATCACTAAGCAGGATCTTCTCAACTATCTTCAATATGATTTATATGTACGGATTCGGCCTTCAGGAGTACATGGCGTTGGTCTATTCGCGATACGTGATATTCCAAAAGGGGTGAACCCATTTAAAAGCCTCCACCACACAGAGTACATCGACTTCCCCGAAGAAGAGCTTAAGGAGGCATTACCCCAACCGGTATTTGAGATGATCGATGCGTATAGTGCGAAAGAGGAAGGTCTTATCTATGTTCCAACGCATGGATACAACCCCATCGACTTACCCTACCTCATCAACCACTCCGATACTCCAAACGTGGGTACTGATGAAGATGGGGAGCATTTCGTCACGCTGCGAGAAATTGCAGCGGGGGAGGAGTTATTCTCGGACTTCTCAACCTATCATGACGGAAACGAACACTACATAAAAAAAACTCGGTAATCCCGAGCATTATCGGTCTTTGGAGAAGATGAACCGATCTGCCTTTTCGAAGAATCGATGCTTCCAGGTATGATCCTCTTGTAAACAGTCGATCATTTTATACCGGTGATTAATTGCGTCCTCAAGCTCGACATAAACCATATAGTTCCCGATTCCGTTGAATCTACTCGTGTCATTGACTCCTTGGAACTGGTAATAGATATCGTTATAGGTAATGATCATGTCGACGGCGGCAATATGGTTCTGAATTTTTGCCACCAGGAACTTGACATCATAGACACCTGCATTTCGCACAATCTGTCGGAAGGTTGTTTTGTACTCCTCTTGTTCGAATACACTCTTCTCCTTCTCCGATGCAAAGCGCTTGATATTCATCGCAAACAGCGTTTCGAGTACAGAAAGTTGCTCTTGTTTGTCTTGCTCGATCACCTCGAGACGGACACCGTAGTTCTTCATGCGAAGGTAATCAGTCTTTAGGTGATGCCGATCTTTTTTCTTGTACTCCTTGAGGAGTGAGTCGATCGATTGAATCCCGTCAATATTCTTATAAAAATTGGGCTCGTTATCCAAATCAACCGAACCAAACACCTGCATACGCTCGAACGGCTGATCAGCGCGGAGGGACCAGAGCGTCATTGGTGTTGGGAGCGTTGCAAGAAAAAAATCCACGAGATGATCATCGCTCACAAAAAATGAATTCCCCTCAACCCACCAACCGCCAAAGAACTCATACCGTTGCTCCGTTCGATTGAACCACAGCGGCATGACGCCGAGTGCTTTCTTTCCTTCATATAAGGTATAGAAATATGGCTTGTGCTCGAACGCCTGATAAAAGGAGTATCGCATATCCCAGGCATCAAATAGCGAAGTTCGGGGTGAGAACGCATCCCAAAGCGAATAACACTTCTCTAGATCTGAATGAACTTTGATGGTAAGACGAGGAATGAGCTTCGATAGTCCGTTCTTATAAAAATGCTTGTTTGCATTCGTATCCGGAAGCAGATGGGTAAGTGGGATCGCCTGGTGTGTTTTTTGTATCGACTCGATGTCAATTGGTGTTGCTTTCATTGAAAAAAAACGAACAAAACAGTACGCATAAAATCACACTGATTTTATTTGTATAAAATCCATATTGATAGGTGCGTCACCGTTTGTCAAGAGTGAAATGATGGTGCATTTTTTTTGGCTTGTTTTGACAATCTAAAAAAATCATTTCTCTTTTGTTCTTCATTCCCTATAATGAACGTATGCAGAAGAAAATCCGTACATTTTTTATTGCATCCTACAACATATTTCAGTTTCTCCTTCATTTTTTTTCTGTTTCGGTGTTACTCAGATCATTATTTGAACCGTGGAAAAACATCCAGGTCGAAGATCACGATCAACAAGCGAGCAGTTCATGGCTGGATCGAGTCATGTTTAATGCGATTTCTCGCGGGCTCGGTGCGGTTCTGCGAAGTTCTTTGATTATTGCATTTCTCATCGTTACAACTATCTACTTTGCGTTGCTCCCGGTGGCAACGCTGCTCTTTTTCCTCGCCCTCCCCATCCTCCAACTTGAGTCCTTGATCCCGCCTTCTGAAGAGGATCTGAAGCGATCCTTTCGAGATGATTTTTTGCAGAAACACGCGAACGCAACCAATCAGCAAAAAGTTCGTGTATGGTTCGATTTCTACTACGAGCACTTTTTGAGAAAACGGGAGTGGTGGAGTCTTACCGAGCTCATGAAGATTCAACCTCTTGGATACGATTGGACATCCGGATTTACGATTCATCTGAATCAGTTCGGAGATGATGCGCTCGGCACCAGGCCGTACCTGATTGGACGGGAGGATGAGCTTTCGGAGCTCGAACGCGCATTGATGAAGGAGTCCGGAGCGAACGTAGTTCTTATTGGCGAAGACGGTGTTGGTAAACACTCGGTGATTTACGAACTTGCTAAACGCTCACAGGAAGGAACGGTAGCACCGCAGCTTGCATACAAGCGATTTATTCGGCTCGACATCGAGAAGGTCCTCTCACAGTACCAAACGAACACTCAACAGGAGACATTTTTCTCTGAGCTCCTCCAGGAAGGGGATCGGGCCAAGAACATCGTGCTCATTATTGATAATCTTGGCAGATACCTCTCAAACGATGGCAGTGGGGTGACACTGAGCTCATCAATTCAAAAATGTGCACAACATACCTCGGTTCATCTTATTGCCACAACGACGCCGCATGACTTTGAAAAATATTTTCGAGCCCAGACAGCGCTCCAAGCATTATTCACCACGATCGAACTCGCCGAACCCTCAGCAGACGAGAATGTGCAGATCGTAGCGCAGAAAGCCCTTGTTTTTGAGAAGCGGTACCGATGTACCGTACCGTTCGAGATGGTAGAGCTCTGTGTGGAAAAAAGTTCATACTATCTCTCACAGCTTCCGTTTCCACAGAAGGCACTTCGACTGCTTGAGGATGCCTGTACGATCGCTGCTCAAGAAAAGGCCACAACGCTAACTCAGGAACATATGCACGCAGCACTTACACGGGAGACGAAGGCTCCAACCGAGATTGATAGCAAACTAAAGAATACACTTCTTACCCTCGAACAGCAGCTTCAGGACACCATCCTCCATCAAGATCAAGCGGTGAAGACGCTTGCAGCAGGGCTTCGAAGAGCATTTGTAATGCTCGGTAAACGAACAAAGCCTCTTGCTACACTCTTGTTTACCGGACCGACCGGTACCGGTAAAACCGCGACCGCAAAGGCATTGACCGGTGTTATTTTCGGACACGATGAAGGCGCGGAGGGGAGACTCCTGCGATTTGATATGGCAGAGTATCGGCTTCCAGAGACCATTCCACAGCTGATTGGAGGGACTGATGATCTTCACCCCGGACTTCTCACCGAAGCGGTAGAAAAGCATCCATATGCAACACTCCTCCTCGATGAGATTGAGAAGGCCCATCGTGATCTTCTGAATGTTTTTCTCACCATTCTCGATGAAGGTTATTTTGTGAACGGTTCTGGACGCAGAATCGACTGCAAACATCTCATTATTATCGCCACCTCTAATATACAAAAAGTGACGGAGTACTTTTCACCGGAGTTTCTTAACCGCTTCGATGGAATCGTGCCGTTCCACACCCTTGCCGGTGGTGACGTGCTCGATATTGCTCGTGTCGAAATGAAGAAGATCGCAGCTCTGATTCGGTCCACACATCAGATTACCGTTCTGGTGAGCGACGAAACAATCAAGACGCTTCTGGACACATACTACCGTCCTGAATATGGCGTTCGAGATATTCAGCGCATTCTCGCAACACACATTGAAGATGAGGTGTCAAAGAAAATTTTGGCTCAGACGCTTGTGGCAGGGGACACCATTTCGTTATAATGAACGCGTTATGCTAATAGTCATCGAAGGGACCGATGGATCAGGTAAAGAAACACAGGCGCAGCTCCTCGTTGAGTACCTTCAAAAAAAGGGCACTCCAACACTCTATCTTGACTTCCCACAGTACGACAGTTTTTATGGAGCTGTGATCGCGAAGTATCTTCGGGGAGAGTTTGGCGACGTCAAATCTACCTCTCCATACCTCGTCTCACTCGTCTATGCACTGGATAGAACTACACGACGGGAGGAGATTGTTTCGTTCGCCAACAGCGGTGGGGTAATGGTCGCCAATCGCTATGTTCCCTCCAACATCGCACATCAGGCAGCAAACATTTCGGATCCTACTGCTCGGGCGCAGTTTATCACATGGATTCAGGAACTCGAGTATACGCAGCTGCACATTCCCAAAGAGGATCTTGTCATCTACCTCGACCTTCCATGGGAAGTAGCGATGAAAAAATCTGAGGAAAAACTCGAGCGTGGTACGGGTCATGACTACCTAAAAGGGAAAGCGGATATCCATGAGATAAATCGTGAGCATCGACAACAAACGGCACGCATCTATCAAACACTGGTCGAGACCAACTCGCACTGGAGGAGCGTGTCGTGCATCGACGAACAGGGTACCCAACGCAGACCGGAGGAGATTCATCAATCGATCGTCGCAATCGTTTCAGTAGAGATGGACAAAAAGCGATCATGAGGCTCTAAACCGGACCCCATATTTGACATTGAACATTCCTTCGCAATATAATAAGCCAATGGACAGGAAGCTAGCCGGACTTATTTCACTCTTTTTTTTGACGTTCTTTGTATTTCTCTCGGTGATGGTGTTTCAGAAACCATTAAGTAGATTTACGAGAGCGGCAGAGGACTCTGAGCCATCTGCGGAAAAGAGTCTAATGTTTGCCTGGCCGCTTACCATACATCCGACACCCAACGACTCGGTAAAGATAGATGTGTTTGTTCGGAGTAAGACCGGTAAACCACTTGCAACCCGCGAACTTGTGATGAATGCGACCCTTGGCACCATCAGCCCCAAGACCGCGATAACCGACAAATTTGGAAAGGCATCATTTACCCTCACCTCAGAGGAGGTGGGCACCTCGACGGTCACCGCGATTGTAGATAATAGTATTGAAGTTGCACAGAAGGTAACGATCAAAGTTGAGTAATCTATGTCAAAAATAAAGAAAGCAGTCATACCGGCGGCCGGGTTTGGGACTCGATTTCTCCCGCAAACGAAGGCAATGCCGAAGGAGATGTTGCCAATCGTCGACAAACCGGTTATTCAGTATGTCGTTGAAGAGGTGGTGCAGTCTGGCGTTGAGAATGTGATCATTGTCACTGGGTCGAATAAACGAGCGATCGAAGATCACTTCGATGCACCGAACGAAGATCTTACGAAGAATCTCCTGCAGGGAAGCAAGGAACACCTCCTCGATGAAGTAAAAAAGATCGCAGACATGGCCAACTTCATCTACGTACGACAGAAGGGACCATATGGTAATGGTACCCCTGTTCTCGCCGCCGAACCAGCGATCGATAATGAGCCGTTTGCAGTGCTCTGGGGAGATGAGTTCATCTACGCAAAACCTCCTCGACTCGCCCAGATGATCCCGGTATACGAGAAGTATGGCGGAATCGTTATTTCTGGCGTAAAGATAGAGAAGAAGGAAGATTTGAAACGATATGGTATTGCCGATCTTGAGCCGGTATCCGGTGAGAACAATGTGTATAAGATTAAGGCCATAGTTGAGAAACCGGAACCCGATGAAGCGCCCTCACAGATCGCAACACACGGATGCTACATTCTCCCACCTGAGATTTTTTCAGCCCTCAAACGGCTACAGCCAGGTAAAGGAGGGGAGATCTGGTTGACCGACGCGATCAATCTCCTCAAGAATGAAGGGGTGCCGGTCTACGCGGTTGAGGTGGAAAATGGTAAATACTACGACACCGGTAACAAACTTGAGTATATGAAAACATCGGTCGAACTTGCACTCGAGCATCCTGAGGTCGGACCCGAGCTCCGCGCCTATCTGAAAGATCTTCTCAATCAATAAGTAATTTAGGTTCGCATTGAGGAACTTTTTTGTTATAATTACCACATGGCAACCGCAAAAAATACTGGAGTAAACGTACAAGATCTGTTTGATGCAGAGCTACATCTTGGACATAAAAGGAACCGACTCCATCCTCGTGCGAGAAAGTTTGTGTACAAAATGGACAATGGTATCTCGATTATTGACCTGACACAGACAGTACCTCAGGTGGAGAAGGCGATGGCATTTCTTCGCACCATGAAGGAGGAGCAAAAGGTTGTTCTGGTTGTTGCAACAAAGAAGGTTGCAGCACCCGTCGTCGCGGAGTTTTGTAAAAAGCACTCCGTTCCTTACATCACCGCAAAATGGCTTCCTGGACTTCTTACCAACTTTGAAACGCTTGCCAAGAATATCAAGAAGCTCAATGACCTGAAGGCCGAAGAGGCTCAGGGAGGATGGAGCAATCTCGCAAAGCATGAGACCATCAAGCTGAAGAAACAGATCGCTCGACTTGAGAAGTTCTATGGGGGCATCAGCGAACTCAAAAAGCATCCTGACGCCCTATTTCTTATTGATAGCAAGAAAGAACACAACGCAGTCGATGAAGCGCAAAAATCATCGCTTCCTGTTGTTGCGGTTACCGACACCAACACCGATCCAGAATCGGTTACCTACCCGATCGTCGCGAACGACGACTCACCAAAAGCAATTGAGTATATCGTACATCAGATTCTTGGCGTCTTAGTGAAATAAGCTACTCCGACTTCGAACAGTACGGTATACTTAACAAATACCTATGGCAACCGCAGATCTCAAAAAACTAAAGCAACTCCGTGAAGAAACCGAGGTCTCTTTTTCTCTCATCAAAAAAGCACTTGAGGAAACGGACAACAACATGGAACAAGCAAAGAAAAAGCTTCAGGAATGGGGTGCCGATAAGGTTACCAAGGTTGCCGGGAGATCGACTGGGCAAGGTTCTATCTTCAGTTATGTACATCATGACGGAAAAACAGCAGGATTGATCGAACTTCTGTGTGAGACGGACTTCGTCTCAGGAAATCCGGACTTTAAACAGTTTGGAAAGGAGCTTGCGATGCAGGTTGCATCACTCAACCCCAAGGATGCCGATGAACTGCTAAAGCAAGAGTATATCCGCGACTCCAGCAAGACCATTCATGATCTCCTGAAAGAAACGGTGCTCAAGTTTGGTGAGAATATCAAGATTGCACGTATCCTCCGCTGGAAATTAGGAGCATAAGTATCTTCCTCCACGTCCGAACTCGATCTAGGGCACGATACCTTCATTCCTGAGTTTCATTTAGAAAAATATCCTTTATAATCTTTACATGGAAATTGTTGAACAGTTCAAACAGAACTCACAAAAGATCGTTCTCGCCCTCAAGGAAGACCTGAAATCGATTCGAACCGGAAGAGCAACGCCGGCATTGATCGAGAACGTTCAGGTTGTAGCCTATGGTGGATCTACCACACTGCGCCTTCGAGACATTGCAACGATCACAACCGAAGGTTCACAGATGCTCATCGTGGTTCCGTTTGATACCTCAACGATCGGTGATATCGAAAAAGGCATTCTGAATTCCGGAACCGGACTAACTCCTACCACACAAGGAACGCGGGTCATGATTAAGATTCCACCACTTTCACAGGAGCAGCGAGATAAGTTCATGAAGCTTGCTAATCAAAAGGTAGAAGAAAAACGGGTCCAGATCCGCGGACAGCGTGATGAAGCACGGCGAAAAATTAAGTCGCAGTTTGAAGCGAAAACACTGGCAGAAGACGCAAAGTATCGCATCGAGAAAGATGTCGATGCAGCAAGCTCGGAACTCATGAAAGAGGTTGACGCTATCAAAGAATCAAAAGAACGGGAGATACGAGAAATCTAAGGTATGCACATCATCGTTTTTATTATTATCCTTGCCATTCTCGTCCTTATTCACGAACTCGGGCATTTCCTCGCAGCAAAGAAAAATGGCATTAAGGTAGAAGAGTTCGGCTTCGGCTTTCCTCCACGCATCTGGGGATTCAGAAAAGGAGAGACACTCTATAGTATCAACCTTCTTCCAATCGGAGGATTTGTCAAACTCTACGGTGAAGAATACCATGAAGAAAAACGCGGACGCAGCCTTCCGGAAAGTTCTCGGGCATTTATTAACAAGTCACCGCTTCAGAAGATTGCGGTTGTTGTTGCCGGTGTAGTCGGCAACTTTCTCCTCGCCTGGGTCTTGATTTCGTACCTCTTCACCCAAGGTGTGCCAACCCCAACTCAGAATGTCATCGTGGAAACCATCGCCCAGGGAAGTCCAGCTGCTTCGGTCGGACTCCGGGCTGGGGACATTATCCAACAGCTATCTGTCGGAGATACAAGTGTGGAAATACACAGTACCAAGGAACTGATCTCGTACAGTAAGCAGTACGCAGGCAAACAGGTTATCGTTTTGGTTCAGCGAGGCGGGAGCAAGATTGAGCTTGCGATGACCCCTCGACTCCAACCACCATCGGGACAAGGACCACTTGGTATCTCGGTAACCTCATACGAACTCAAGAAGTATCCTTGGTATACCGCACCGTTCTTTGGGTTAGTACATGCGGTAACAATCACGAAGCAGATCGTCATCGAACTAGCATCGACCGCGGTTCGATTCTTCTCTTTCCAGAACGTTCAGGTTGATGTTGCGGGACCGGTTGGCATTGCTCAGTACACCGGGCAGGCGATTAAGTTTGGCAAAAATGCAGTACTCGAACTCATGGCGCTGCTCTCCCTCAACCTCGCGATCATTAATATTCTTCCCTTTCCTGCACTGGATGGAGGAAGACTCGTATTTATTCTCTACGAGATGATCGCAAAGCGACCGGTAAATAGAAAAGTTGAGCAGTATGTCAATATATTTGGCATGTTAACGCTTCTCGCCCTTGCTGCAGTCATCACTGTTCATGATGTTCTGAAGTTGATACACTAGTAGCTATACCTATGTTTTCGCACCCAAAATATTCCGCGATTACCATCTCTGGTAAGATTGCGGTCGGAACAACAACGCTCGCAAAAAACCTTCGGGATACACTCGACTGGAAGTATATCAATACCGGAGCACTCCAACGAGAGTACGACCGCAAGCTCGGGAGAAATGATAATCAGGTTGGTGCTGCGACGAGAAGTGATGATCATGAGCGGGGTATGGAAGCAATGACAGAAAAGATGCTCAAAGAGGAAAAAAATATTATCTATGAAGCATGGTTGTCGGGTTTCGTAGCTCGGAAAATGGATCATGTATTTCGAGTTCTCGTCATTTGCTCAGAGTATGCAGTTCGTGTAGATCGAGTGGTGAACCGTGAGCGGATTACCGTGGATCAGGCGAAGGAATGGATGCGTCAGCGAGAGGAAGAGAACATTCCTACCTGGAAGCGACTCTATGGCGATGTAGATTTTTGGGATCCTTCTCTGTACGACCTTGTCATCGATACCTATCATCTTGGTCCAAACGAAGCATTGGGTCTCGTACTCGACACGCTTGGATATAAAAAAGAAGCCAAATAAACTATACTATCTTCATGCGCTATTCGAAGCTGTTTGGGAAGACATCAAAGACAACATCATCAGATGATAAGATCATCTCGAGCAAGCTGCTCCATCAGGCTGGTTTTGTTCGAGAATCAACCGCAGGTCGGTACTTCATTCTTCCGCTTGGTCAGCGCGTACAACAGAACATTATGCGCGTTATTAAAGAGGAGATGGATGCAGCAGGAGCACAGGAAATGATCTCTCCGATTCTTCATCCGATCGAGCTCTGGAAAGAAACAAACCGAACCAACACAACGGGTTTCGAGCTGATGTCGGTGACCGATCGTCGCAAGGCCCAGTTTGCACTTGGCGGTACCGCAGAGGAAATGTTTGTCGATGTGGTGCGTAAATTTCAGATGAGCTATCGAGATCTTACCTTCAATATTTATCAATTCTCAACAAAGTTTCGTGACGAGTTGCGAGCACGTGGCGGGCTCCTTCGCGTCCGGGAGTTCATCATGAAAGATGCGTATTCGTTCTCTGCAGATGAGTCCTCGTTTAGAGAAGAGTACGAACGAATGGCGACAACGTATCAGCGAATCTTTGATCGACTCGGTCTCACGACGGTGCGCGTTGAGGCGGATAATGGATATATTGGTGGAGAGTACTGCCATGAATTCGTGGTCGAAAGCCCGGTTGGGGAGAGCCGATTTCTCATGACGCAAGATGGTTCGTATGCAGCACATGAGGATGTAGCGGTCTTTGAAAAAGACGCGAAGAATCTCGATCAAGACATGGCTCCTCTGGAGGAAGTCGATGCGGTTCGGGGAACAACGATGAAGGACGGCGAAGCATTTCATGGGAAGCCCGCATGGCAACAGATCAAGGACGTTCTGTATGTCGATGAGCGAGGTCGCTTTATCCTTGCGGTTCTTCGTGGCGACTTCGATGTTAATGAAATGAAGCTGGCACATGTTGCACGCACTCTTACCCTCCGACCAGCAACCGATGAAGAGATTCGAACTCAGCTGCAGTCCGAGCCAGGATTCTTATCTCCCGTAGGCATCAAGGATTCTTGCGCTACGGGCGTTGAGCTTCTCATCGTTGGTGATGAGTCACTCCGCACCGTGCGCAATGCATTTGGAGGTGCGAATAAAAAACATCGCGATCTCCTGAATATAAACATCGACCGAGATTATACGCTCGATCTTGAAGGTGATATTGCGATGGCAGAGGCAGGATATACAGCAAAGAATGGCTCTGGTGCGCTTGTTGAGAAACGGGGAATCGAGGTCGGAAATATTTTTCAGCTTGGGTATCACTACAGCAAACTCATGAAGGGCGCAGAGTATGACACCGAAACCGGAGAAAAGAAACCATACTATATGGGCTGCTATGGAATTGGAATTGGACGCACTATGGCCGCATTGGTGGAAACCGGAAATGACGATCGAGGAATCCGCTGGACCGAGGAAGCTGCTCCATACACCGTTCATTTAGTTGGGCTCGATCTCCATGACGAAGCGGTTAAAAAGCATGCTGACAAAATATACTCAATACTCAATACCCAGTACTCAATACCCACTCTGTTTGATGATCGAGAAGATAAACGCGCAGGAGAAAAATTTGCCGATGCAGATCTTATTGGTATTCCTCACCGCGCGATCATCTCAAAAAAAACAGGGGATAGTATTGAGTTTAAGAAGCGCTCAGAAAAAGAATCGCAGCTAATTTCTCTAGAGGAGCTGGTAAAAAAGCTCAAACCGTAGATCTCAATAGCAAAATTACAACGTAAAATCCAAAAAGTTTTTAAGTTTGGTGTGAATTTTTGTATTTTTGTTTATTTCTTTTTTACTCTATGAAAACAATCGTAACCCATATCTCGGTTGATCTCGACGCGACAACCAGCGCCTGGTTAATCAAGCGGTACCTTCCCGGATGGAATGAGGCATCGCTGGTATTTGTACCAGCCGGAACAACCTGGAATGAGATGCAGCCAGACATTGATGAAGACATCATCCACGTTGATACCGGTCTCGGTCGGTTTGACCACCATCATATCGAAGATCGATCGCTGTGTGCTGCGAAACTCGTATTTTCATATCTTGTAGAGCAACGGTTGATTCCCGACGAAGAACAGAAGGCCCTTGAGCGTGTTCTGGGTTATGTTGTCGTCGATGATAATTTTGGCGATGTATTCTTTCCCGAACCTGATGCCGATCGGTACGACCTTGGACTGAATCGACTCATCGATGGGTTTAAGCGAAGCCTCAAGACCGACCAGGCACGATGCGACGCGGTCTTTCTTCTTCTGGATGCTGCGGTTCAGGTATTCAAGATGAAGATTCGCGCCGAGCAAGAAATCTTGCAAGGCTACTCATTTCAGTCATCATTTGGGAAGACGCTCTGCATCCAGTCAGAGAATGAATCGGTAATCAAGCTCGCATTGAAGAAGGGGTATGAACTTGTCATCTTGCACAATTCGAAGGACAATTCCTATCGAATCAAAACGCTCCCGTCCTCGAAATACGATCTTTCCGCGCTATACAACGCGATAAAAAAACAGGATCAAAACGCAACCTGGTTTCTCCATATTTCAAAAAACATGTTGCTGAATGGATCCTCAAAACGACCAGACTCCGTTCCATCAGCCCTACCTCTCAAAAAGGTCATTGAAATAACGAAGAGCATCGCGTAAAATAGCCATAGAACCATCACGCCGGTGTGGTCACTTATTCATAGTTGGTGGTAGTATAGATTCTGCAAGACCCACGGCACATTTTGAAAGGAGCGTGTATATATCATGGTTGTTGTAGCAAAACGAAAAGGCGAAACAAAAGACTCGATGTTCAGAAAGTTCTCAAAAACATTTTTTGAAGAAAATGTTGTGGAGGAGGTTCGAAAACGTCAGTATTATAAGAAGCCTTCCTTACTCAAAAAAGAGCAGGAAAAGGAGCGATTAAAGAGACGGCATTCGAAGCCACTTGTCAGAAGAAGATCATGGTGACAATCATCTCGTCCTCTCGCTATCGGATTAACCGCGTTCGCCTGAAAGGTACGGTGGAGCGTGTTCTCACCGAGTCCGGTGCGCCGGCGAGCCATCTTAATCTGGTGTTTGTAGGAAAGACAAAGATGCGTTCGATCAGCTCAACCTACAAAAACGAGGATGTCGCACTTCCGGTACTCTCATTTCCGATCCGAGACACATCAGATCCTCGGCGCGAGTTTATTGGTGAGGTCTTTATCTGCTACCCCCAGGCGATCCTTCTTGCAGCAGAACGCAACAAAAGAGTGGACGATCTCATGACCGAGCTCGTGGAGCATGGTGTACGAAATCTTCTGAAGTAGGCTCATCTCAAGCTGGAAGCTACAATAATCAACCAATCTCCCGATATTCAATATATAATGTTTCGATCATCGAAGATCATTGATTATTGGTTATTGATCATCGGTATTAGATTTATATGTTCTATCTGAAATATCGACCACAGACACTTGACGAAATCGACAACTCAAATGTACGCGATATTATCAGGCAGATCTTGAATGCCCAACAAGCCCCCCACGCCTTCTTATTTGTCGGACAGAAAGGTACCGGTAAAACCTCGGTTGCACGCATTGTCGCTCGAGCGCTCAATAATCTTGCTGACGCCGATATCTCTCCCGATGTAGTGGAGATGGACGCTGCTTCAAATCGTGGCATCGAAGAAGTAAAGGCGCTCATTAAGGAAGCGTCCTATCTTCCGATGACCGGAAAGTACCGAATCTTTATCATCGACGAAGCACATATGATCACGACCGAGGCATACAACGCGCTACTGAAGACACTCGAAGA
This sequence comes from uncultured Gammaproteobacteria bacterium, assembly GCA_964404095.1. GTDB lineage: Bacteria > Patescibacteriota > Microgenomatia > UBA1406 > GWC2-37-13 > CAZLQR01. Next base: position 16,884 of record CAYOIN010000020.1, read on the forward strand.
ACCTCCATCCACCGCGGTATTTATCCTTGCGACCACAAATATCGAGAAGGTGCCCAAGACCATCATCTCACGTTGTTCGGTGGTGAATTTCGGAAAGGCAAAGCATGAAGATGTTGTTGCAATGCTGCAAAGAATCGCGCGCGCTGAAAAAATCGATGCAGCTTCTGAGCTCTACGAACTTATCGCGCGACACGCCGATGGATCGTTCAGAGATGCTGCAAAACTATTCGAAGATCTTGGTATTCAAAAAAAACTGACTCTTGCCGATGCAAAGGAGTACCTTGGCATCGTTGGAACAAAAAACCTCATCGAGGTGCTTGAAACCTCGACGCTTCCACAGGCATTAGCCTGGTTGCAGCGTTTTAGCCAAGAAGGGGGAAGCGCCAAGCATCTTATCGAAACCACGCTCCACGATCTTCACACGATCATGCTCAATCAGCATGGTGTCAAAACTACCACAACACCGATATCAACGACAATGACTACCCCCAACGTTCTCCGGTTAATTAAGTATCTTACCGAAGCATACCGAACGATACCGTTCTCACCGATCGAGTCACTCACACTTGAGATTGCCATTGCGGAGTTTTATAATGATAGACATGTTTAATCCACTCAAAGGGTTGGGAGATATCCAGAAACTCCATAAAATGCAGCAAGAATTGCAGCGTCAGGAAGTCGCCGTTGAGAAGAACGGTATCACGATCGTGATGCGCGGAGACCAGAAGATCAAAGAGATCATGGTCGATGGTGAGAAAGACTCTCGCATAACCGACGCAATCAATGAAGCTGTTAAAAAAACACAGGAACAGGCAGCTCGAACACTCATGAG
>CAYOIN010000021.1:0-9491 GCA_964404095.1 uncultured Gammaproteobacteria bacterium
GTTGTGGACAATGCATCTACCGACGACTCGGTAGACAAGATTCGTTCGTTGAAGAGTCCAGTTATTCGTGTAATTCCACAGAAAGCTAATCTCGGATTCGGAAAGGCAAACAATGTAGCGTTATCTTCTGCGAAGGGATCCTACATATTGTTTCTCAACTCCGACACCATTGTCTCTGCGATCAACTTCCCCGCTCTCCTTGAGTATATGGATCGCCATTCTTCGGTCGGTATTCTCACGGTACGCGTTCTGTTACCAACCGGTGGGCTCGATCCCGCTTCCCATCGAGGGTTTCCAACGGTGTGGAGATCGTTTACCTACTTCTCAAAACTTGAAGCTATCACGCGATCGCTACCGTTCATCAATAAGCTCTTTGGTGGTTATCATCTCACCCATCTGAATCAAGCAACAGTGCATGAAATCGATTCACCCAGTGGAGCATTCTTCCTGACTCGAAAAGCAATACTTGATCGTATCGGAGGATTCGATGAGTCGTTCTTTATGTATGGAGAGGATCTTGATCTCGCGAAGCGAATCAAAGAACAAGGATATACCGTTGTCTTTTATCCACACCAATCAATTACGCATTTGAAAGGGGTAAGTGGAATCAAGCATGCGAATAAAAAACGGAGCACTGCAACGACATCGTATTTCTATGACGCGATGAGAATTTTTTACGACAAGCACTATGCGCGGAACTACCCACCCATCATAAATCGTTTTGTTCACTGGGTTATTGCAAATAAATCGAAACACTCATGAAAATCGGCATCGATGCACGGCTCATTAGTCAAACAGGCGTTGGTGTATATACCCGCAACCTTCTTGAACATCTTTCGGTGATTGCGCCAAAGGACTGGGAGTTTGTTGTGTTTATTCGAAGTATGGACCGCGCATCACTTGACCTGTCACAACGATACCATCTCGTACATGCAGACTATCGTTGGCATACGGTATCAGAGCAGATCGGATTCTTAAACCTTCTGCACTCCCAACAACTCGACCTTATGCACTTCACGTACTTCAGTTATCCGTTGCTCTACCGAAAGCCTTTTATCTCGACAATACACGACCTTACGCCGGTACTGTTCAAGACCGGTAAGGCTTCAACGAAGTCAGCGGTCGAGTATTATCCAAAGTACTTTGCAATGAAGCAGGTAATTTCCTCAGGTGTTCGTAATAGTAGAGCGGTAATCGTTCCATCGCAGTCAGTAAAAGATCAGATCACAACTCATTACGGTGTATCTCCAGAGAAGATTTTTGTAACACCTGAAGGCATCGATAAGCGATTAACGAACGCAAAGGAGAACCGCTCGCTCGGTGGAACGTACGACTGGAAGTATCTCCTCTATGTTGGGAACTTTTATCCACATAAGAATATCCATCGACTCATTGATTCATTCGCAACGCTCGATACGGAGTATCGATTGATTCTCGCTGGGCCTGCCGACTACTTTGCAAAGACAGTTGAGATGTACATTGCGGCTCATCATCTCGAGGATCGAATTGTTCTGCATTCAAATCCAACACTCGAAGATCTGGTTTTTTTCTATAAACATGCTCGAGCGTTGATCCACCCATCGTTATCTGAAGGGTACGGACTGACACCAATTGAGTCGCTCTACTTCGGAACGCCGGTTGTCGCATCGGATATTCCGGTGTTTCGGGAGACCATGGGTTCAGGGTTCCGTTCTTTTGATCCTCACTCCATCGAGAGTATCCGCGACGCACTCAAGGAGGTTGTGACTACTCCGAAGAAATCAGCTCGGTCGGTGGTGAGCAAGGATGCATTTCGAACGATGGCGAAACAAACCGTCGATGCATATCGATTTGGGTTCGGTATATAATCAATATATGATCGGTAAAATAATTCGTCGGCTCACCGCGGTACTCCAGGAAACAGAAGTATTTCTTCTTTCCTTGACCGATCTCGTTCCCTCACATCATCTTAGAAGGCTCTTTCAGCGAAGTTCGGGCGTACAGATCGGGAAAGGATCGACCGTTCATATGGGCGTCGTATTTTATGAGCCCAAAGGTGTGCAGATCGGAGAGGATACCATCATCGGTGAAGGGGCGGTTTTGGATGGGCGAGACCGATTGCAGATCGGAAATCATGTGGCGTTCGCTTCGGAGGTTATGGTATACAACTCACAGCATGACATTCATGACCCATCATTTCGGGCCATCACGAAACCGGTTATTATTGAAGACTATGTGTTTGTGGGGCCCCGGGCCGTCATCCTGCCAGGGGTGACGATCGGTAAGGGTGCGGTCGTTGCTGCTGGAGCGATTGTCACGAAGAATGTTGAGCCGTTTACGATTGTTGGTGGTGTACCTGCGGTAAAGATCGGAAATCGAAAAGTAACGGATCCACAGTATAGACTTGGCCGCCCTCGCTTGTTCAGATAGTCATAATGGGCTATTTGATATAATTTAGTATGTTAAAAAAACTTCTTCACGTAATTATCACTGGAGGAACAATCGATTCAGCATGGGATGGAACTAAAGACACCGTTGTCCCCACTAAAGAATCTGCCATTCCTCAGTATTTCGATTCTTTAAAAATAGAGAATGTTCAGTTTAGCTTTTCTACAGTCGCAATGAAGGATAGTCGAGAACTGAACGACGAAGATAGGAAGGAGATGATAAATATCATTGAAGGTAGCGAAGCGAGCAACTTCATTATCACTCACGGGACTTATACGATTCCGGAAACTGCCAGATATTTAAAGTCTCACAGTAAACGCAAAGATATATCAGTCGTTATAACTGGTTCAATGATCCCACTTCATGGTTTTACACCATCTGATGGACCGTTCAATCTTGGTTTTGCACTTGCTCAGCTTGAGTATGTTAAGCCCGGTATATACGTTGGCATGAACGGAAGAATTTTTGAGGCAGATGATGTTTCAAAAGACGTCTCTCAGGGTAGATTTGTCTCAAACTTAGATAAATAATTACCATTATTCAAATGATGGTAACCAGTGTCTACGGATTATATGCTACAAAATTACTGCAACAGACCGGGGTAAGAAGATAAATAAGTGTTTAGTCTAGCTGTCCTTAGTCCCTACTAAGAAGACAGCCTTCCATGGCCGATACACTGAGTAGAATAGTTCGTCCTTAACTACACTGGTGGGATAGGTTACCTTATAGTGGAATCGTGCCTTTGCGCCCCAGGCAGAAAAGTCGACCTGTTTTGTAACGCCTCGTGGAAGTGATGGGTCATCTTGGTAAGATGGTTCTGGAGGTGCTGAGATGTCCCAGACCTCTGCCTTGGAGATCTCAACCTTCCTACCATCCCTTTTCCCATAGAGCCGAAAATGTACGAGGAGATTTTCCTCATCGACATCCGTCTGGATGAGTATTGCCGCGGGAGTATCGTTTTTTATCTTGAGGTCAACCGTTGGGGAGAACACGGTGGCGTCGAATCCTGGTCCAAGATCGTTCTCATAATAGTGAACACGGTATGCGTGCGCAGTTCGTTCGAGAACCGGGAGCCCAGCGTTGAGCGCGGCACGAAACAGCGTCGACGATACTTGGCAGATTCCACCACCGTCACCTAAGACCGTCTTTCCATTCTGGATAATATATGCAGGTTGGTAGCCGGTGAGTGCTGAAATATCACCAACATTTTCATTAAAGGAGAATGTTTCACCCTTCGGGATCAGTACCCCATTGAACTTAGAGGTTCCGAGAATCACATTATGTACTCTTCCGGGAATGGATCCGGTGTAGTCAGACTGCCCCTCTCCAATGAGTTCTTCGATGCCAAGATTGTTTGACTGAGCGAGGGTGACCTCTGGATACAACGTTGTGGTATTGAGGGTGACCCTGACCATATTATCCGAATGCTTCAGGAGCTGAATTTCTTGGTTCATATCTGAGAAGAATCGATCTTCCTGAAGCTTTATGCCGTTTGACTCTGCTCGAAATTCGGTGACCCGACCATCCTTAAACGAGAATAAAGCATTTTTTGCCGGCTTTTCATAGGACTCCTTTGCTGTAGCGAGAAATTCCTCAACTACCGATCCGTCATATATGACGGATGTGCTGAATGCGTAGGGTCTGAGACCAAGCGTGGTATTAATCTGCTGCATGAGTCGGGAAGGGAAATGCGAAACACGACCGATGAGCCATGCTTGTTCGACCACATCGTCGAGATTGAGCCGTGCATGAAGTGTTTGTGCTGAGAAGGTTGCAATGGGCTGCGATTCGTAGAGGACAGTGACCGCTCCACGAACCGATGTACTGGCACGATTTTTGAGCAGCCGTCGTGCCTCGTCCTTCGACAGACCCCCGAGAGAAACTCCCTCTACCGATACCTGCGGATAGATTGCATCGCCCGTTCGTTTCTCGATTACCAAGATGCCAAAAAACAGAACAACAATGCTTGCCATGACGACGGTAAGCGCTGCAGTAAAGCCATGAAAGAGATGGGAGCGCTCACCCTTCTTATTTGGTATCATAAATGTATGGTTGATGATAAAATAAATCCCCAGCCTTTGCAACCAGAGGAGGCTCCACCTCAGCTGAGCGCTGCGCCACAGCCAACTCCCGCAACTCCCCTTACCTCGGTGCCGCCAGAACCGCATTCTGACAGTATTTTTAAGTATTTTTTTGTGATCGGAGCAGTGCTGGTCTTTATCGTAATTTTTGGGCTCCTGTTTGCTTTTTTTGCACGAAGATCAAGCTCCCAGGTAAAGGTGAATCTGACCTATTGGGGAGTATGGGAGGACTCAAACGTACTTCAGTCGCTTATTACCGAGTATCAAAGTAAGCATAAGAACGTTTCTATCACCTATACGAAGATGAGCCCGCAGGACTACCGAGAAAAGCTTATTGCTCGTACCAAGAACGGCAATGGGCCGGATCTGTTCCGATTCCACAACACCTGGGTACCGGAGATGCGTGAAATAATGGCGGTAGCGCCATCAACAGTCATCACTCCCGGCGAGTTTAAAAAGACATTTTATCCGATTCATTCTAGCGATCTCATCATCGCTGATCAGATCTATGGCATCCCGCTCTACGTAGATGGTCTGGTGCTGTTCTACAATGACGATCTGTTTAAAAAGGCAGGAATGAGCTCTGCCCCGGTAAGCTGGGAGGATGTTCTTGATGCCACAGCAAAGCTCACGGTCAAGAACCCAGCTGGTCAGATTGTAACCTCTGGTATTGCGCTCGGCACTGCGTCGAACATCGATCATTTCTCGGACATATTTGGATTATTTCTCCTGCAAAATGGCGGAGATATTACACAGCTTTCGAAGAACGAGGCGGCAGGAGCTCTCGAAAGTTATAGAAGATTTGCCGAGGCAGATGCTGCAAGTTGGGATGAGCAGATGCCCAACAGCGTTCAAGCATTTGCGCAGGCAAAGGTTGCGATGATCATCGCTCCTTCGTGGGAGGCGATGACCATAAAGTCTATAAATCCAGATCTGTCGTTTAAGGTTGTTCCGGTTCCTGTCATTCCGGGGAGCCGACCGGTCTCGGTTGCAACATACTGGGTAGAGGGAGTATCGCGGTACAGTAAACAACAGATTGAGGCGTGGAAGTTTCTCCGATTTTTAACCGAAAAGTCATCTCAGGAGAAGCTGTTTGAGCAGCAGTCAAAGGTCAGATTATTTGGAGGAGCGTACGCACGCAAGGAGCTTGGATCATTGCTGAACTCACATCCGTATCTGGGTCCGGTAGTAAAACAAGCTCAAACGGATGGGGGTCTGCGCACCGTACCATCGATCGATCGAACCTATGACAACGGTTTGAACGATGCAGTAGCAGGATACATACGAAACGCAATCAACGAGACAATACAAGGAGTATCCTATGAACAGGCACTCGCGACTGCCGACCAGGGAGTAACGCAGGTGTTGACTAACTTTAGAATGATTCCTGCAAGTTCAAAATAACTATGAAGTTTAATCCACTCGCACTCTTTTCAAAACAACAGAAGGGCTATGTTGGGTTGTTGCTCAGAGAGCACGATGCGGTGATTATGTATCTTCGGTTAGATGATGATACGCAGACACTCGGGATCCTCGATTCTGAAAAGTTTAAGCTCACAAACGGTCTCCAGCATCTTACAGATGACGTCGATGACGCACTATATAAGCTTGAGGTGCGAACCAAAAAAACCTTCGATGACATCATTTTTTTTGTGTACTCTCATGCGGTGGAGTCTCGGACGCACGAGTTAAAGAAGCCACACCTTGCCGCTATCAAGTCTCTTGTGAAGAGTATGGAACTCAAGCCACTTGGATTCATCGAGGCACACGAAGCGTATCAGAAGTATATTTTTGAGCAAAAACACCAATCCTTCTCAGCGCTTGTAATCGAGTCCGATGCACCGGCTCTCTCGGTTTTTGTATACGAGGGCGGACGACTCGTTCAGCAGAGTACCGTGGAGCGAAAACATAGCTTTCTTGCCGATCTTGCAGACATGCTTCGTGCGCTTCGCGAAGAACGTGAGCTGCCCCAACACATCTTCCTCCTCCCTTCCCACCGACCTGAAGATGGTGTTGATTTGATCGAATGTGCATGGGATCCGCAACTCTTTCCGCACGAGCCAATAACAAAGATCGTACAAGAGGATGAACTAACCCAGTGTCTCATACAGGTATTTGCAGGTCAAATTTCGGCCCCATCAACGGGAGTGGAAGTACCGGTGCAGGGTGCGGTCGAGGATATGATAGACGAAGAATCGATCGCGTACGAATCCCAACTACCTACTGAGGTCAAGCGGTCAGAGGAGACTACTGAGCGAATGGGATTCACAATCGGGGGAGAGGCAATACACGATGCAACGCAGCATTCTGAGCCGGTTATACGACCAACCGGCCCACAGTATCTTGGTATCGTAACACAGTGGTTGAGTCATTGGCAACGAGTAGGAGTCCAACTCTTACAGCGACTTCCGCTACCTCGGTCTCGTAAGGTTATGTTGAACATCACCGGTATTGCTGGGTTACTACTCATCGTCGCTTCGGTTGTTAGCATGGAGCTGCTGTTTCATAAGGCGACGGTGGTAGTTACGCTTCCTGCTGAAACGATCAAACTCACCCAATCCTTCTCAAGTACACAGATCCCTGTCGCATCTCGAACCATCACAAACTCGATTGAGGTCCAGACGGCAGCGACCGGGGTACGCGATATTGGCGACCCGGCAAAAGGAACTGTCACAATATTTAACAGCAGTCTGTCTGAGCAAAAAACCTTCTCAAAAGGAACCATCATCACATCCTCAAACAACCTTGCATTCACGCTCGACTCTGATGTAAAGGTTGCATCAGCATCAGGAGACGCTTCCTCAATTACCTCCGGTTCTGCTAAGGTAGGCGTTACCGCAATGGCGATCGGACCGGACTCGAACCTCACCTCAGGATCTCGATTTACGGTCGCTGAGGAGTCCTCTTCGGTGGTAATTGCAAAGAACGACACCGCCCTTTCAGGCGGTACGAAACGGCAGGTTCAGGTAGTATCTGAAAAGGATATTGAGACTGCAGAGTCGTTGGTGAAACGGAAGGCGCAAGAGGCAGTCCAAAGTGACAGTGGCGCTCGGTCGCCGGGAGCAACGGTACTGGGAACACTTACAACTCATGATATCACGGCAAAGACCGTCAGTAGTAAAGTGGGCGAGGGAGCCTCATCGCTCTCAATGAAGGCCAGCGTTGAGTCCCAGTATTACACTGTGAAGGATACGGATGTAAAGAAGCGTTTGTTGGAGATTTTTGGTACGAAAAAGAAAGCAGGTCTCCGTATTACCGAAAAGCAGGTGACATATAGAATCACACAGGTGAAACAGCGTGATGAGTCGATTACCTTGACCATCAATGCAACCGGTCATGCAGTTCTCCCGGTTACCGAGACCGAGATTGCGCAGTCTCTCGTTGTCCAGTCAGCCGATGCAGCGGTTGAGGTAGTGAAATCAAAGTTTAAAGCACTGAGCATGGAGTACTCGGTAGAGCATCCTCTTCCGGTACTTCGAAATACGATGCCGATCATTCCTCAGAATATTACTATCAGACTACAGTATCATTAGCTCCTATGGCGCTCTACCGATATGTGAAAGATACCAACCCACGCGTGCGTCGGTATGTTCAGTGGGTTTCGTATGGAGCATTAGCCTGCGGTATGCTTCTCCTGTTCTGGGCATTTTATCCCATCATTTCATTCGAGATCTACTCGCGTTTTTTTATCTCGCGCTCCATCACCTCACCAACACCACAGTCAATGGGTGAGAGTACCGAAGGGTTCAGTAAGAATATTCTGGGAAGTAGTACGAAGTACTCGAACAATCTCAGAGACTTCACACACGCAAGTATCTGGTTTCCGTCTGCTGCCAAGGTAGTGAACACCGCAGCACTTCCTTCGCAGGAGTACAGTATTGCGATTCCAAAACTCAACATCGCAGATGCGAAGGTTCGCCTTGGAGGAGAGGACTTAACCCAGAGCTTGGTTCATTATCAACCGGTTTCACTTCCAGGAACTGTTGGGAATACCGTAATCTTCGGTCATTCTACGCTTCCTCAGCTCTATAATCCTAAAGACTACAAGACGATCTTTACCTACCTTCCGTCGCTCTCGGAGGGGGATATCATTCGTGTTACGGTTCAGAACACCGAGTATGAGTATCGTGTAAAAAATATGTTTGTAGTGAAACCGGATCAGGTATCGGTATTGGATCAGGTGCAAGATCGATCGATGTTAACCCTGATCACCTGCGTTCCTCCTGGTACCTACTGGAACAGGCTCGTAGTCCGTGCCGAACTCCAGACAGGTAACAACACTTCTTTGTGATACTATATCCTGATATGCAGGAGTAATCGATGCATTTTGCAACCGCCCGTCTAGCCTCAAATCAATAAAAATTAGCCTCGAATAGCCTTGAAAATAGCCATAATTCGTGGTATAATCTGCGGATGAAATTGATTTACTATATCCTTTATGGATTGATCAACTTCTTTATCCTTATTGGAGATGTAACTCGATTTATCTTCACGCTTCCATATCTGTTTGCGACCTTTCTTCTGTCGTACCTTGCGCGTGCATTGAAAAATGTTATCTCGATGGTTCGTAAACTACTGAGCTTCATTCCGGTACCAACGCTGTCATTACCGAAGAAAAAACAGTATACGAAACTAAAACGTCAGGTGCGCCGTCGAGACTCATATGATCTTTCTTTTTTGAAACTGCGTTACTTTGTGTATGGTTTCATTGTTGCCGGTCTCTTATCGTTGGCATACCAGTCATATGTCATCGTTCGCTCGCTTCCTTCTCCACGAAGTATCGGGAAGGTAAACTACGCGCTCTCAACCCATCTCTACGATAGAAACGGGAAGTTGCTCTACGAGTTTTATCGAGAGCAAAACAGAACACCGATTAAGCTTGGAGAGCTACAACCATATGTCTATCAAGCAACCATCGCTATTGAGGATAAGAATTTTTTCAATCACAACGGTGTCTCACTTATTGGTGGAGTTGGACGGGCG
>CAYOIN010000021.1:9591-14120 GCA_964404095.1 uncultured Gammaproteobacteria bacterium
CCTTTTGTTAATCCAACCTTTGCGCTCAACCGACGAAACGATGTACTCAAAAAAATGCATGAACAACACTATATAACGCAGGAACAGTACCAAACTGCGAAGGGAGAGCAGCTGCCGACCTTTACACAGACCACCGCAATTCATGCTCCGCACTTTGTGTTCTATGCAAAGAGTGAGCTTGAGAAAAAATTCGGGATACGAACAGTGGAGGAGGGCGGTCTGAAGGTTTCGACATCTTTAGATCTGACAATACAGGAAGAAACACAGCGCATTCTTCAAGAAGAGTTGGCGAAGGTGGCGAGCTTGAATGTGACCAACGGAGGCGTGATTGTTACCAAGCCATCAACTGGCGAGATTCTTGCGATGGTTGGATCATCCAACTATTTTGAAGAGCCAAACGGGGCATTTAATGTTACAACCGCACTTCGGCAGCCGGGTAGTTCTATCAAACCCCTCATGTACGCAACGGCACTGGAACGAGGTATCACAGCAGCAACCGGCGTCGATGATACCCCGGTTGTATTTCGCATCTCGGACACAGAGTCATATCGCCCGGTTAACTACGATGGAAAGTTTCACGGAAAGGTAAGCATTCGATCGGCTCTCGCAAATTCGTACAATATCCCTGCTGTTCGCACGCTCAACAATATTGGCATCGATCGATTTATCGATAAGGCATCATTGATGGGAATCTCTACCTGGACGAATCGAGATCGGTATGGTCTATCTCTCACACTCGGAGGTGGCGAGGTAACGATGGTCGACATGGCAAAGGCATATGGCGTGTTCGCAAACCTCGGTGCGCGAGTGGATACCGATCCGTTTATTCGCGTAACCAGCCTTGAAGAACGACCGCTCTATGAGCTTAGTTCCCGCAAGGTTCCGGTGCTGAGTGAAGGATCGGCATATATTATTTCTGATATTTTATCCGATAACATTGCTCGTCAACAGGCGTTTGGACCTGGATCGCAACTTGAAATTCCAGGCTATCGTGTAGCGGTTAAGACCGGTACAACCGACAGTAAAAAGGACAACTGGACGATCGGCTATACACCCGAGTTTCTTGTGGTGGTCTGGGTTGGAAACAATAATAACACCCCCATGAACCCCGCACTTGCTTCAGGAGTTACGGGAGCGGCACCGATCTGGCATCGGGTCATGGAGTATCTCCTCACCAACTATGGATCGAAAAATTCATGGTTTACCAAACCAGAGTCGGTGATCGGAAAACCGTGCTATGCAGGAAAGGTGGAGTATTTTATTTCTGGCACAGAAAACAGTGTTACCTGTAGATTTACCGCTCCGACCCCTACACCAGCTGTTCAGTGAGCGCTCACAATTCTTTCAAAGCCGACAAACGGCTGGAGTGCCTTTGGTATGAGTACCGATCCGTCTTCCTGTTGATGATTCTCCAGAAGCGGAATAAGAATTCGTGGAGAAGCCGCTGCAGTATCGTTCAAGGAAAAGCAGAACTCTGTTTTGTTTTCTACGGTTCGATAACGCGTATTCAGTCTTCTGAGCTGAAAATCTCCCATAATGGAGTTAGACATGGTTTCTCCATAGCCATTTCGAGAAGGCATCCAGGTCTCGGTGTCGTACTTGAGTATCTGTGGTTCCCCCATATCGCCGGTACACATTCTGAGAACGCGATACGGTAGCTCAAGTGCCTGGAGAATCTCTTCTGCGTTCTGTTGCAGGAGCTCATGCATCTGGACGGCCTCTTCAACATTGTTTTTCATAATGACAACCTGCTCTACCTTCATAAACTCATGTACCCGATACAGACCCTTCGTGTCTTTCCCGTAGGATCCCGCTTCTTTTCGGTAACACGGTGAGAGAGTCACATACTTCTTCGGAAGCTCCTGTTCGGTGAGTGTTTCGTTTGCATGAAACGCAGTCACCGCAACCTCTCCGGTACCGGCGAGGTATGCGTCGTCGTCATTGAGTTTATACACATCCTGTTGCCCCCAAGGAAACTGCCCTGATCCGAAGAGTGTGAACTCTTTCACCACCGATGGAGCAGTGAGTGGGGTGAAGCCTTTCTGAATCAACTTCTGCAACGCAAACATGAGGACACCGAAATGAAGTTGCGCAAGCTGCCCTTTGAGAAAGTATCCTCTAAATCCTGAAACCTTTGATCCACGCTCCATCTCCAGGAGGCCAAGATTTTTACCCAACTCTTCATGGGACTTTGGCGTGAAGGTGAATGTCGGGGGAGTTCCCCATTTTTTAATCTCAACATTACTCGTCTCATCTCCACCTACCGGGACAACATCAAGGGGAACATTGGGGACCTGCAAAAGGAGGGGAGTAAGTTTTTCAGTGACGAGGGTCTCCTCTTGTTCTAGAGTTCTCAATTCTTCCTTAATCTGCTTACCTCGTTCGATGTCCTTACTCTTGGCTACGGTGTTTCGCTCTTGTCGCAGAAGTTGAATTTTATGATGGAGCTCTTTTCGCTGGTCATCGAGCGCGATGATTTGATCGATATCAACCACCCGATTCTTATTTTTCGCAGCTTCCTTTACTTTTTGCGTATTGTTTCGAATATAGTCTGTTGAAAGCATAGCTAATTGTACCAATTCTTTAACTGTTCGGAGAGTTGTTTAACAGCTTGGTAACGATGATTGATCACTTGATGCTCTTCTGGCGTGAGGTGAAGATAGTTTTTTTTGAACTGATCTACAATGAATACCGATCGATACGGATATCCATTCATTCTCTCCAACACCGGCGCCTCAGAAATACTGCCTCGAACCGATGCGGTACTGTGATATCGATGATCGGTTTGTGGATCTATGAAATATAGAGTTGAAACAAACTGTGCTCCACGATTTGCAGTGGGTACATTTTTCATTCTGTGAAGACAGTATTCAATCAATTCCTCGTCACTCGATGGCCTTCCGAGCCAGCGGTTGGATCGTATACCGGGCTCACCCGAAAGTGCATCTATCGAGAGACCGCCGTCATCAGCGAGCGTCGGGATATCAGAGAGCTTCGCATAGTACTCTGCCTTGAGTTGTGCATTTTCTAGAAACGTTGTACCGATTTCAGATGGTGCGGTAAGTATTCCGAGCGCTGAGAGTGATATGATTTCGATCGTTGGAAGTAATTGATGGATCATCTCACTGAGTTCCTGTAGTTTTGCGGGATTATGAGTGGCAACGAGGATCTTTTTCACGGTTTAAGTGTAGCTTTCTCCCGGATTCGTTACAAGGATATTATGCGGATGACTTTCGGTCAGTGATGCTTGGGTAATCCGCATAAACCGAGCTCTTTTTTGGAGTTCTGCCACTGTCTGAACGCCGACATAGTACATTCCGGACTTAACTCCTCCAATTGCCTGATCAAGTAAGTCCTTCACCGTACCCTTTACCGGAACCAATCCCTCCACACCCTCTGCCACAAGCACCTTGTCTCCGTAGCTTTTTCCATGAAACTCATCCTCTGACTTAATCTTTGCTCCATCTCTCATCGCACCAACCGACCCCATCCCACGATAGCTTTTGAAGAGGTATGTCTTTCTTGGCTTGGATCCGATAATACTCTTAAATCGAGCCGGGATATGATCAGGGGTAAGGTGAAATAGTTTTCCAGGGGCCTCCGCACACGAAGCAAAGAAGCTTCCCATCATGCAACAGGCGGCACCTGCAGCGAGTGCCTTTGTCATATCTCCAGAGTATTTGATTCCTCCATCTGCAATAATCGGAGTTTTTGTTTTTTTTGCTGCTTTTGAAACTTCGATGAGTGCGGTGATCTGTGGTACACCCATTCCCGATACGATCCGCGTAGTACAGATCGCTCCTGGCCCCATTCCTACCCGAAGACAGTCTGCGCCTGCAGTAATGAGAGCTTGTGCACCTTCGTACGTTGCTATGTTTCCCGCCATGACGTCGAGTCGTGGATACCTTCGTTTGATTGAACGAAGAACCTGGATAAGAGACTTGGTGTATCCATGCGCACTGTCAAGGCAGATAAGATCCACGCCAGCGGCAACAAGCGCTTGTATTCGTTCTTCATATCCATGACCTACTCCAATTGCTGCACCGACCTTGATCGACCTTTTCGTAACCTGTTTCACTTCATCCGCTTGCTGTGCGACGGTTAGATTTCGGTGAATGATTCCGAGACCTCCGAGTTCACCGAGTCGAATTGCAAGAGCACTTTCGGTAACGGTATCCATCGGTGCTGAAATAAAGGGAATATCGAGAGTTATTTTTTTTGTAAGCCTTGTTTTAAGGGAGATTGTCGACCGATCGAAGTCGCTGTATCCGGGAACGAGCAGTACATCGTCGAAGGTGATGCCGGTTTCAACTGAGTGGAGGACCATAGTACATTATAGAGATCCGATTTGAATTTTCAATAATATTTGAGGATTGCATTTTATTCCTTCTCTGTTAGACTATTTACCGAATTATGAAGAAGGGGGATGACATATCTGGTAAAGACATCCTGTCGTTGACGCAGTTTAACAAGTCATCGATTCAGATTATTCTCAAACGTACAGATCAAATTCTTCAGCTCATGAAGAA
>CAYOIN010000021.1:14220-16607 GCA_964404095.1 uncultured Gammaproteobacteria bacterium
ATTGGGGAACACCCGACGCAGACATTTCTTGATCTGTATACTATTCAAAAAAAATTTAGAACGTTGAGCGGTCTCCGGATCGCGATGGTCGGCGATCTGAAGAATGGCCGCACCATTCATTCGTTGCTTCGTGGACTTGCCTACTTTCCAAACAATACCGTGTATCTCTTGGCGCCGAAGCAGCTCCGCTTAGGAAGAGAACTCGTCGATGAGCTTGCAAAAAATATAACCATTGTTGAGATTCAGAACGTTCGAGATCTCCCGAATGATATGCATGTGTGGTACTGGACACGCATACAAAAGGAACGGTTCAAAACGCAGAAGGAGTATCTCAAACTGAAGAACTCCTTCATCTTAACACCGAAACTCCTTCATGAGCGAGCGATGAAACACACGATCATCATGCACCCACTCCCGAGAGTGAATGAGATCGATCCACAGGTGGACAAAGATCCAAGAGCTTATTATTTTCAGCAGGCAAGAAACGGCCTCTTCGTCCGTATGGCACTTCTTTCATTGGTGCTCGGGAAGAGAGTTCGGTAACGATATGAATGCTAGATTGAGTCTGAAAAACGGGCCATCAATGGAAGGTCGATCCTTTGGCTTTGAAGGTCCGGTTGCTGGTGAGGTTGTTTTTGCTACCGGTATGACCGGATACCCAGAAGCCTTCACCGACCCTTCCTTTGCAGGACAGATATTAGTGATGACCTATCCACTTATTGGGAACTATGGAGTGCCAGAAAAGAAGTACTGGGAATCTGACAGACTCCACATTGCGGGATTGATTGTTTCGACCTATAACGACACGCCATCGCACTATGCAACTCGACAAACCCTAAGTGAATGGCTCGTTCGAGGAAAGGTTCCTGCGCTCGAGGTGAAAGATACTCGACTGCTCACAAAACTAATTCGTGAGCAAGGAACAATGCTTGGAAAGATAGAACATCCGCAGAGCGGAACAAGATTTGAAGATCCAAACCTCTCAAACTTAGTAGCACGAGTATCTCAGAAAAACGTTACCTATGAAGGGAGAGGAACGAAGACCATCGTGCAGATAGACTGTGGAACCAAAAAGAATATTACTCACTGCCTCGTATCGAGAGGGGTACGAGTGATTACCATACCTTGGAACATGAATCCATTGAGTCTGCGTGAACGATTCCATGGCGTTTTGATTTCAAATGGACCTGGAGATCCCACCATGGCAACAGAGACCGTACGTACTGTTTCTCAACTCCTCCACAGGAAGATACCAATGTTGGGGATCTGTCTTGGTAATCAAATACTCGCACTCGCCGCCGGGGGGAAAACAAAAAAAATGAAGTTCGGTCATCGCGGTCAAAACCAGCCCTGCGTGCTTGTTGGTACAAACAAGTGCTATCTTACCACGCAGAATCATGGGTATATGGTTAGTAAATTGCCGGCAGGTTTTAAGCAGTGGTTTATCAATAGTAATGATCAGTCAAACGAAGGTATTATCCATACGAAATTACCGATCATGTCTGTTCAGTTTCATCCTGAGGCAAATCCAGGGCCGGTAGATACCGAATGGATTTTTGATTACTTTCTCTCGAAGATATGAAAAAAATACTGGTACTCGGAAGTGGCGCGTTGAAGATCGGACAAGCCGGTGAGTTTGACTACTCCGGCTCACAGGCAATAAAAGCATTCAAAGAAGAAGGTCATCAGGTGGTACTGCTGAATCCAAACATTGCTTCATTCCAAACCTCAAAAGAGTTAGTCGATATCGTATACCATCTCCCGATCAATGACCATTTTGTGGAAGAAGTGATTAAGAAGGAGAAGGTAGATGCGATCGCGCTTTCATTTGGCGGACAGACCGCGTTAAACTGTGCGCTCAGTCTGGAGAGAAAGGGTATCTTCAAGAAATATGCAGTCGAGGTACTAGGAACATCTGTTCGATCGATTCGAGTCTCGGAGGACCGGAAGTTATTTTCACAGCACCTACACTCACTTAAGATCCCAACGCCAAAAAGTGTTGCGGTCTCCACGATCAAGGCAGCAGTTCGCGCTGCAGAGACCATCTCATATCCTGTCATGGTGCGCGGTGCATTTCTCCTCGGTGGTCAAAAATCAGGAGTGGCGCATACGAAAGAGGAGCTCCTCACCATCGCGAAGGAAGCATTCTCGTTTGCGACGCAGATTCTCGTTGAGCAGTATCTGCATCATTATAAAGAGATCGAGTACGAGGTCGTACGTGATGCGTACGATAACTGTGTTGCGGTCTGCAATATGGAAAACCTCGATCCACTGGGTATTCACACCGGTGACTCGATTGTGGTAGCGCCGAGCCAGACACTCAATAACTACGAATATCACCAGCTTCGAGCGGTCGCAATTCGCATCGTGCGCAGTCTCAATATTGT
>CAYOIN010000022.1:0-16325 GCA_964404095.1 uncultured Gammaproteobacteria bacterium
TATGTCAGGATTTATTCTTGGCGAGAAAGCTAATCAATCTCAACAATTCGATCAACAGGGGATCCGCATCCCAACAACTACGATCAAAACTCCTACATGCTACTGCATTGGTCTCACAACTACCTCGATCAAACTTGCGTTTGG
Organism: uncultured Gammaproteobacteria bacterium; assembly: GCA_964404095.1. Classification (GTDB taxonomy): domain Bacteria; phylum Patescibacteriota; class Microgenomatia; order UBA1406; family GWC2-37-13; genus CAZLQR01. Next base: position 145 of record CAYOIN010000022.1, read on the forward strand.
ACGTGGTAAAAATGTCAAGAAACCTCAGATTGGTGAATTGAAAAAGGCGGGGATAGAAACCCCGCTTCGTTTTTTCCGCGAGCTCCCGCTCAAGAAGTTTTCTGGAGCAGTTGTAACCGAAGAAGAAGGAAAGAAAGTTCTCACCATCGGTGAGCTGAAGATCTCGGTTGGAGATCAGGTTAAGCCGGTTATGGTCTTTAAGGAAGGCGATAAGGTTACGGTCACCGGAGTCTCAAAAGGAAAAGGATTCCAGGGTGGCGTGAAGCGACATGGCTTTGCGGGAGGTCCAAAGACCCACGGTCAATCAGATCGTTGGCGAGCTCCCGGATCGGTCGGACAGACCACAACTCCGGGACGCGTATATAAAGGAAAGCGAATGGCAGGTCGTATGGGAAATGATACCGTTACCGTGAAGAATCTTGTGGTTGTAGGCGTTGCTGAAGATCACATGATTGTAAAAGGTGTCATTCCAGGAGCGAGATCATCGTTCGTTACTGTAGTTGCAAACTAACCTATGGCAGAGAAAGCACAGACAACCAAAAAAACACCGTCAGCTAAACCGAAAGCAGTCGCTCCAAAAGCGGTTGCAGGGTTGAGCGTATCTCTATTTAATACAGCAGGTAAAGAATCTGGCACCATCACGCTTCCAAAGGAGCTGTTTGGTGTTGAGGTGAATAAAGATCTTCTCAATCAGTATGTCTACGTGTACCGAATGAATCAACGACAAGGCACTGTTTCGACCAAGACCAGAAGTGAGGTTCGTGGAACAACCAAGAAAATCTATCGACAGAAAGGAACCGGAGGTGCCCGTCACGGAGCACGAAAAGCACCGATTTTTGTTGGTGGAGGTGTGACCTTCGGACCGAAGCCACGCGTCATTGTGCGCAACCTCAGTAAGAAGATGAAGAAGCAAGCTCTTGCAAGCGCTCTCTCATACGCGCTTACCGAACAGAAAGTTGCCGGCGTTCAGGACACCGTCCTGAGCATGGAGGCAAAGACAAAGAACGTTGTCGCCTGGCTCAAAAATGCAGGGCTGAGCGCGAAGAAAGTACTGTTCGTTCTCCCAACGGAGAAGGCAGAGCTCTTTGTACGAGCATCCCGAAATCTTGGTCAGATTACCTGTGTTGCAGCAAATCAGATTAACGCATATGAAGTGTTAAAGGCGCCGAAGATTGTATTTGTCGAGTCGGCAGTTACTAAGATGGTGGAGCACTTTGCTTCATCGGAGGAGAAATAACTATGAAACAATCAATTGTACGACCGTTGATGACCGAAAAAGCGACTCAGATGACGAACGCAAAGGTCTACTCATTCGTTGTGCATCCTGATGCAAACAAGCACGCAGTTAAGGTGACGGTTGAGTCGATGTACAAAGTTAAGGTCGCATCGGTACGAATCTCAATTCGAAAAGGAAAAGAAAAGAGAGTTGGGCGAAAGATGCAGACGGTGTCAAAGCCGGATCTCAAGATTGCATTTGTTACCGTAAAGGAAGGAACGATTGATATTTTTCCAAAGGCATAATCTATGAAACCACAGAAGCAACTAACCGAAATTCTGAAGAAGCACTCTGGTCGTGACTCAACAGGCCAGATCTCTGTGAGACATCAGGGTGGACGTCAGAAGCGATATTATCGATTCATTGACTTCAAGCGCGATAAAGTTGGCGTTGAAGGAACGGTAAAGACGATCGAGTACGATCCAAATCGCAATGCTCACATTAGTCTCGTTGAGTACAGCGATGGTGAAAAGCGATATATTCTTCAGCCACGAACGGTCAAGGTTGGAGATACCGTACTGTCCTCTGACAGCGCTGAAATCAAGGTTGGAAATACCGTACCATTAAAGAATATCCCGATCGGTATCGAGGTTCACAATATTGAGCTTCGACCGGGTCAGGGCGGAAAGATGGTCCGCGGCGCAGGAAGCGCAGCGGTTGTCCTCGGGAAAGATGAGATGTATGTTCAGGTCAAGCTGCCATCAGGAGCGATTCGACTATTCCTGAAGGACTGTAAAGCAACTATCGGGACCGTTGGAAACATCGAACACAAAGACAAGATTATTGGAAAAGCAGGTCGCAAGATCCGAATGGGTATTCGACCTACCGTTCGTGGAACCGCACAGAATCCACGAAGCCATCCTCACGGAGGAGGAGAGGGTAAGGTCGGAGAAGGTATGCATCCGAAGACGCCGTGGGGTCGACCAGCGCGAGGATTTAGAACTCGAAAGCGTTATAAGTGGAGTAATCGCTATATTGTAAAGCGAAGAAGTAAGTAATCCTATGAGCGAAGTTACGGTATACATCAAAAACGTCAAGATCACTCCAAAGAAGCTCCGCTTCTTGGTAAGCGATCTTAAGAAGCAAAGCCCATCACAGGCGATGCACACGCTCTATTACACGCCGAAAAAGGGTGCAGATTTCTTGCGAAAAGCAATTGGTTCAGCCCTTTCTAATGCTAAGAACACTATGAATATCGATGAGTCTTTGTTACAATTTAAGTCTGTCATTGTCGAAGAGGGTATACGGTTGAAGCGATATCGAGCAGGTTCGAAGGGTATGGCGAAGCCATTCCGACGAAAATATTCTCACATTAAGATCATTCTTACCACAGGTAAGAATGAGGCAAAGCAGATCGTTCCATCGAAGGATGGAGCGGCTCAGCCAGCTGAAGAACCAAAAGCAGCAGTAGAGGCTGAAGTGGTAGCAAAGAAGGAAACGGTAAAAAAAGCAGTTAAGAAATCAGTTTCAAAAAAGAAATAAGACAGTATGGGACAAAAAGTTAATCCAAAAGGACTACGCACCGGAGTGATCTATAACTGGAACTCCCGTTGGTTCTTTAGCAAACGAAAGCAGTTTAAGGACACACTGTTGTCCGACATAAAGATTCGGGAAGCTCTCGAGGCAAAGTTTTCATTTGCGTCGGTAACCGATGTCTTTATCGAACGCGCAATCAACAAGATTACGGTCATTATCTATGCGGTAAAACCCGGTATGATCATTGGTCGTGGTGGAAAAGGTCTTGAGGATGTAAAGAAGATCATCATGCAGCATCTCCAAAAGATGCAGACAAAGAAACAGAAAGAGATGAAGGTTGATCTAAAGATCGAGCCGGTTAAGCGACCGTATCTGAGTGCGAAGTATGTGGCTCAGTCGATCGCTGAAAAGCTGGTGCGAGGATTTCCTCATCGAGGAGCTGTTCACGGCTCAATGAGTCGCGTAATGGAGTCTGGAGCGAAGGGTGTAAAGGTACAGTTGGGAGGAAGAATCCAGGGTGCGGAGATCTCACGAAGAGAGAAGTATTTCCTAGGCACCGTTCCAACCTCTACCATTCGAGAGGATGTTGATTATGCAATCTATCCGGCATTAACAAAGTCTGGATACATTGGAGTGAAGGTATGGATTTGCCGAACAAACTAATATGTTAGCACCAAAACGACAAAAATATCGCAAGCAGTTTCGAGGTTCTTGGCGCCGTCTTGCAGTAAAAGGCGGAGATCTGAACTTTGGATCTGCTGGTCTGAAGGCGCTCGATGCAGCGTGGATCAAAGATCGTGAAATCGAAGCCTGTCGCGTTGTTCTCGCACGAGCAACTCGAAAAGCAGGAAAGTTTTGGGTTCGAATTTTCTCTGACAAACCATTTACGAAAAAACCCCCAGAGGTTACGATGGGATCAGGGAAAGGGGACGTTGCGCATTTTGTTGCATCGGTTACACCCGGAAGAATGTTGTTTGAGATCGATGGCCTTCCCGAGCAGGAAGCTCGAGAGGTCCTTCGCGTCGTTTCGTCAAAGCTATCGGTGAATACAAAGTTCGTTATGAAATAATCATTATCATATGAAAAAAGCAGTTACAAAAATTCAGCAAAAATCAGTTGCAGAGCTTCATAAAGATCTTTCGCAACTTCGAACTGAGATAACAAAAATTATGGTTGAGTCACGATTGGCACCGCAAAAAGATAGTAATCTCGTGATGAAAAAACGGAAAGAAATCGCACGGATATTAACAGTTATGAATCAGAAAGGAAACTAATATGGCACAGACATTTGTTGGTACCGTTAGCTCAGTGAAGATGAATAAAACTGTCACGATTACCATTGAAAACAGAGAGCGACATCCGATGTATAAGAAGGTTGTAAATAAAAAGCAGACCTTCAAGGCACACAATGATGGCATGGAGCTGCAGGTTGGAGACGTTGTTGAAATTCAGGAAACGCGACCAATCTCAAAGACCGTTCACTTTAAAGTTACGAAAAAAATATGATTCAACTCAGAACAATGTTACAGGTTGCCGACAATACCGGCGCGAAGATCGTCCAGATGATCGGACTTCCCCAAAAAGGGAATAAGAAAATTGCGGCGATTGGCGACGTCATCACGGTTGTAATTAAGGAAGCAATTCCTTATGCACAGGTGAAAAAGGGAGAAGTGGTTCCTGCCGTTGTTGTACGAACACGTAAGGAAAAACGACGACCGGACGGAAGCTATATTCGATTTGATGATAACGCCTGTGTAATTTTGACCGCAAAAGATACGCCGGACCCACGAGGAACGCGCATCTTTGGTCCGATTGCGAAAGAGATCAAAGATCGAGGTTTTAATAAGATTGCAAGTTTGGCAGAAGAAGTTTATTAAGCTATGAAATTACAAAAAGGAGATAAGGTTCGAGTCATGTCCGGAAAGGATAAGGGGAAAGATGGTGTTATTGATCGCATCTATCCAAAACAGAACCGAGTTCTTATTCAGGGAGTGAATCTCGTGAAGCGACATGTCAAGAAAAGTCAGGAGCTTCAAGAGGGCGGCATTATTGACCTGCCAAAACCGGTAGCGATCGACTCGATCGCACTGGTATGCCCACAGTGTGAGAAACCAACGAGAGTTGGATACATGCTCACAAAAGGAAAGAAAACACGAATATGTAGAAAATGTAAGAAAGAATTAAAGTAATCACCTATGGATTTACAAGAACGATACACAAAAGAAATAAAACCAAAACTTCAGCAAGAACTGAAGATCGATAATGTAATGTCTGTGCCGAAGATCACCAAGATCGTGATAAACGTCGGCGCAGCTGAAGCCGTGCAAAATAAGAATGTTCTTGATAAAATACAAGAGCAGTTAGGTTGGATCAGCGGTCAAAAGCCGATTATCACCAAAGCGCGAAAATCTATCTCTGCCTTTAAAATCAGAAAAGGACTTCCGATCGGAGTCAAGGTAACATTGCGAGGACAGTCGATGTATAACTTCTTAACAAAGTTAATTACGATTGTCATTCCCCGCATCCGAGATTTTAGAGGTATTGATGAGAGTACTATTGATTCCTATGGCAATATGAATCTTGGTTTTGGAGAGCAGACTTTGTTCCCTGAAATCGAGTTTGATAAGATCGATAAGCAGCGCGGATTACAGGTAACCATCGTAACGACTGCGCAACGGAGAGATCACGGAAAGAAGTTGTTCGAAGAGTTTGGATTTCCTTTTAAGAAAAGCTAACCACTATGGCAAAAACATCAGACGTTGTAAAGTTCCACAAAAAGCAAAAGTTTGCGGTGCGTAATGTAAACCGATGTGCGCTTTGTGGACGATCAAGAGGATTTCTTCGACGATTTGGTATGTGTCGAATTTGTTTCAGAAAGCGCGCATTAGCTGGCGAAATTCCAGGAGTTAAAAAAGTTTCGTGGTAATGACAGTATGAGTAGATCATCCAAAAAAGGACCCTATATTGACGAAAAGTTAGCCAAGAAAATTTCGGCTCAGAAAGAGTCCGGAGTACGAAGCCCGATTCAGACATGGGCTCGTCGATCGGTTATTTCACCGGACTTCGTTGGTCACAAAGTTGCGGTGCATAACGGGCGCAAATTCATCGAGCTCTTGATCTCGGAGTCTATGATCGGTCACCGACTCGGCGAATTTGCACCATCACGAACATTTAGAAGCCATGGTAAGGTTACAAAGAAAGTTATTTCCGCAACATAATCTATGAACTCAGGAATTATTGATCTCGTGATTCGAATCAAAAATGGATATCTCGCAAAGCGAGAGGTTATTGAGTCACCATACTCAAAACTCAAGGAAGGTGTAACAAAGAAACTCCATGAACTTGGGTTCGTTGAAGGATATCAAGTAGATGGTGAAGGAGCGGTCAAAAAACTCGTCATCACGCTGAAGTACGATCACGGAACACCGGCTTTCACCGATGTGACGATTCGATCAAAACCAGGACAGAGATGGTATATCACCGTCAACAACATTACACCCGTTATGAGTGGAATCGGATATATGATCATCTCCACATCAAGAGGATTGATGACAAATATTGAAGCGAAAAAAGCAAAAGTTGGAGGAGAATTATTGTTTGAAATTTGGTAAGTATGTCAAAAATAGGAGCACAAACCATTACCGTTAATCAAGGAGTCACCGTAGAGATCAAGGATAAGGTGGTTCATGTAAAAGGACCGAAGGGCGAGTTGAGTCTCTCCCTCCCTGCAACGATCGATGTGGTGAATGATAATGGCGTTCTTACCGTATCACGCACACGTGAAGATAAGAAGACAAAATCATTACATGGACTGTACCGAAGTTTAGTAGCCAATGCGGTTCTTGGCGTTCAGAACATGTGGGAGAAAAAATTAGAGATTGTTGGTACTGGTTTTAATGCAAAGATGCAGGGTCAAGACCTTGCACTGAAGACGGGATATTCACATCCCGTTATCTTCACCGCACGACCAGGCGTGACCTATTCTGTAGAAGGAACAAACATTATCACCGTTTCAAGCGTGAACAAACAAGCTGCTGGTGAAGTAGCGCATTTGATCAAGCTTGTTCGAAAACCTGATCCATACAAAGGAAAGGGTATTAAGTATGTTGGCGAACAGATGAAGTTGAAGCCTGGTAAGAAGGCAAAGGCGGCGGGAGCGGCCTAACAATACACCTATGATAAATCGAATTGAACGAAAAATTAAACGAGTTCGAGCAAAGATCCGTGGTACTGCCGAAAAACCTCGACTGAGTGTTTTTCGATCGAATCGAGCAATCTACGGCCAGGCAATCGATGACGTGAAACGAGTCACGATTGTCTCAGCAAAGGGAACCGACTCAAAGGCAGTGGGTGCCGAGCTCGCAGATAAACTGAAGAAAGCTAAGATCACCACCGTCTTTTTTGATCGTGGAAGATATCTTTATCACGGTCGTGTGAAGGCAGTTGCAGATAGCATGCGAGAAAACGGAATTACTATTTAACACTATATTATGGATTCATATCAGAGACCACCAAGAAACAATCGACCAGAAGAACCCAAGGAGTTTGAGGAGCGAGTTCTCCTGATTCGGCGCGTTGTTAAAAAGACCACCGGAGGAAATAAGGTAACCTTTTCAGCGCTCGTCGTAATGGGTGATCGTAAAGGGAAGGTTGGTATCGGACTGGGGAATTCAGCAGAGGTGCCAGCAGCAATCAAAAAGGCAATGAGTACCGCGAGAAAGAACATGATTGTCGTGCCATTATTTAAGTCATCGATCCCACATATGGTCTTGATTAAATACAAAGCATCGAAGATTCTCTTAAAGCCCGCACCGCTCGGAACTGGACTGAAGATTGGAAGCGTTGCACGATCCATTCTCGAGCTTGTAGGTGTAGAGAACGCATCAGGAAAGGTACTCCGATCGCGAAATCAGATTGCCAATACCTATGCTGTCATCGAGGCGCTCAAGAAGCTTAAACCGCGAGTGACTGTAGCTGATCAGAAGTTAACAAAGAAGAAGAAATAACTATGACATTTTTATCACAACTTACCGGTGTTGTTTCAGGAAGAGCAAAGCGACTTGGTCGAGGGTATGGAACCGGGAAAGGTGCCAAGTCCGGCCGAGGAACCACCCGCCATCAGAAAGCACGAACAGATATCCCACTCTTCTTTGAGGGTGGACAGGGGAGAATGGTGAAGCGATACCCGTTACTGAGAGGAAAAGGAAAGAATAAATCACATCGAATTGATGCACTTCCGGTTGCGGTGGAAAAGCTCGAAGGATTGAGAGATAATGATCAGGTAACGGTTGCTCGACTCATTGAAGCAGGAATCCTTTCGGCCTCAGACACAGGCCGATCGGTGAAGATTGTTGGTTCAGGTGCCTTAACAAAAAAATTACAGGTTAAGGTTCCGGTAACTGCAGCTGCTCGAACGGTTATTGAGAAAGCAGGAGGCGCCGTTGAAACACATGCGTCACGTAACCGATAAACTCAAACTCCTCGTACGCGACCCCGAGCTCAAACGTAAAACCTACTTCACCCTCTTTATATTCCTGGTGTTTCGAATCTTCGCCTTTCTTCCAATGCCCGCGATTGACTTTGTAAAGCTCAAGGTTCTTTTTAGTCAGAATCAGTTTCTTTCGCTTCTTGATATATTTTCCGGAGGAACCCTGGTGAACTTTTCGGTGATGGCGCTCGGACTGAACCCATACATCAATGCCTCGATCATCTTTCAGCTCCTGACCGTCGTTGTACCTCGATTCGAACAGCTCGCCCGAGAAGGTGAGTATGGGAGATTCAAGATTAATCAATACACGCGAGCGCTCACGGTGCCGTTGACCATTATTCAGGCAGTTGGAATCTACTTTTTGCTGAAGAATCAGAAGATCATCACGACACTGAGTCCGGTCGAGTTCTTCTCATTCATCTTCACCCTCGTAGCTGGCACCTTCATACTGGTCTGGTTTGGTGAGCTGCTCACTGAGTACGGGCTCGGGAACGGTATTTCGCTCCTTATCTTTGCAGGTATCGTTGGTAGAGCTCCGGTCATTCTTGGACAGTTTGCAAGCACGCTCTCCACAGAGAATGTTCTCAATATGATTATGTTTATTGGGCTCGGCGTCCTGGTGATTATGGGCGTTGTGTTTATCAACGAAGCCATCAGAAAAATTCCGGTATATTACGCAAAACGAGTAAAAGGGAATAAGATGTATCAGGGGGCTTCAAACTTCCTTCCACTCAAGCTCAACCAGGCAGGTGTGATTCCGATTATTTTTGCGGTGTCCTTTGTGCTGCTCCCGCAGCTGGTAGGTAACTTTCTGGGACAGGTAAACAACAAGGCGGTAGCATCGGCGGCGCTTGGACTCGCACGCATGTTCGAACCGAACGGCGTTCTGTATAACAGTGTTTACTTTTTCCTGGTGGTCGGCTTTACCTACTTCTACACCTTGGTTGTATTTAATCCACAAAAGATTGCAGATGAAATTCAAAAAGCTGGTGGATTTATTCCTGGCATTCGACCTGGATCCGCTACCAGCAACTATCTTTCAGGCGTCATTTACAAAATCACTAGCGTTGGAGCACTCTTTTTAGGTATAATAGCAGTCTTGCCTGCAATCCTATCGGCGATCACCGGGATTACAAGCTTGGTGCTCGGAGGAACAGGAGTGTTGATCGTTGTTTCGGTCATTCTGGAAACATTCAAAGCAGTGGAAGCCCAGATGGTCATGAAGAACTACGATCGCTATCAGTCTCGAAATATGTAAGGTTGAGCTCAGGAAGGTGTCCCGAGCTGTACGTTACACATTTCATTCGAACAACAATCTATGGCAAAAAAAGGATCACGTGTGTTGATAGGGCTGGTTTGCGAAGTTTGCAAATCTCAGAACTATACGACCGAAAAAAACAAAGTGAACACCACAGAGCCGTTAAAGCTCAAGAAGTACTGTAATGTCTGTCGAAAAACAACCGACCACAAAGAAAAGAAAAAGCTAGACTAACCAACGTATGAAATTGGTGTTAATGGGGATTCAAGGAGCAGGAAAGTCAACTCAGGGGAATCTACTCGTCAAGCAGCTTGGCTTGCCGTACCTTTCTACAGGGCACATCTTCCGTCGCATCGCAAAAGAGAAAACGCAGCTTGGAAGATACATTAAGACGGTGATGAACGCAGGAGTCCTCATTCCCGATGAGAAAACGATCGAGATCGTAAACACCTATCTCAAGCGACCGGAGTACGCAAAAGGCTACATTCTCGATGGTTTTCCAAGAACGCTTCCCCAGGCAAAAAAGTTCATCAATCATGTTGATAAGGTTATCTACGTCGACATCCCCGACAAAGAAGCGCTCTGGAGACTTGCATATCGGAAGGACGACGACCGATCGGATAACACCATCCAAGCGATCAAGAAGAGAATTGAGTCATTCAAAAAACTGACTGTACCGGTTCTCGACTACTATAGAGAGAAGGGTAAGCTCGTTGAGGTAGATGGTACGCAGAATGTTCAGGAGGTTAATGAAGATATTCTCAAGGGTCTTGGTAAGCAGCTGGTAAAGAATAAACTCGAGGTCTGGAAGCAGCACAAGAAAGCGATTATCGCCATCGTCGGCCTTCCTGGCTCAGGAAAGACCGAGGCGGCGGAGTTTTTTCGCAGTCGTGAGGTGCCGGTGATCCACTTCGGGAAGGTGGTGACCGATGAGGTTGAAAAACGGTACAAAGCTCAGAAAGAGGAGTATCACAAGATCGTTCGTGAAGAGTTTCGTAAGGTGCATGGTATGGAGGCGATGGCGAAGCTCAACCTTCCGAAGATCAAAACTTCATTGCAAAAAAACAACATCGTCGTGATCGATGGACTGCGCTCCTGGAATGAGTACGAATTTTTAGCGAAGGAGCTGAGCGATGTTGAGATCTCTATTGTTGCCCTGTTTGCTGACAAATCTGTTCGATATCAACGACTCGGCTCAAGAAAACAAGATCGACCCGGGCTCGGTGGCAAGGACCGTGACCTGAACGAACTGTTTGGTACCAATATGGGACCAACGATAGCATTTGCTGACTTCATCATTAAAAACAACTTTTCTAAGGAGGAGTTTTTGGATAAGCTCGAGGAAGTGTATAGTACGGTCTACTATTCGTAATCTCCATTGGTATGATTCATTACAAGAGCCCCGAAGAAATAGCGAGCATGCAGGAATGTGGATCGGTCATGAAGGAGGTCATGCGTGCGTTGATACCCCAGGTCGTTCCCGGTATGACCACGCTCATGGTTGATCAGATTGCCACAAAAGAAATTATCAGTCGGGGAGCCGAGCTCTCGTTTAATAAGGTAGACGGATATCGATGGGCGATCTGCGCTTCGGTAAATCACCAGATCGTTCATACGCCACCAACTGACTACGTTCTGAAAGATGGAGATCTCCTGACAATCGACATCGGTGTGTATCTCAACGGATTTCACACTGATCATGCCGTGTCCTTCATTGTGGGCACAAAGCGCAGTCCGTCGATAGAGCGATTTTTGAAGGTCGGAAGGGAGACACTCGATCGTGCCATAGCGCAGGCAACCGCCGGCAACTACATTGGTGATATTTCCGCCGTAATGCAGGAAGGTATCGAGTCTGCCGGATATCACGTGATCAAGAGGCTAACCGGTCATGGCATCGGGCACGACCTGCATGAAGAGCCCTACGTACCATGCTACGTAATCAAACCAAGAAAGCAGACGCTACAACTGAAGCCCGGGCTCGTGATAGCGGTTGAGGTGATGTACGCAATGGGTACCGAGGAAATGGAGTTGGAAAAGGGAAGTGAATGGAGTCTCGTGACGAAGGATGGAAGCCTCGCGGCCCAGTTCGAACACACGCTTGCAATCACTCAAAACGGGACGGTTATACTCACCTGATGGGGCGGAAGCCTTCATGGCTCGTTAGGCACACTTGGGAGAGGAGTACCATCTTGTAAATAGTTATAGCAAAGTTGTATTATATATGCTATAATTTAGGCTTAATGGCTAGTGATTTTATCGTGGTAGAAGGCGAGGTTGTAGAAAACCTCCCCAATACCCTGTTCCGGGTTCATGTAAAGGACTCCGACAAGACCTTGCTTTGCTATTTATCAGGCAAGATGAGGAAGAATTACATAAAAATTCTTCCGGGTGATAAGGTAAAGGTCGAGATCACGCCGTATGATTTGGAACGTGGTCGGATCGTATATCGAATATGAAAGTAAGATCGTCTATTAAAAAAATTTGTCCAAAATGCCAGCTTGTGAAGAGAAATGGCAGATTGTACATCATTTGTGCGAATCCAAAGCACAAACAACGACAGGGATAATTTATGGCGCGTCTATTAGGTCTCATATTACCAGATAATGCCCGGGTTGAGTACGCCCTCACGTTGTTCTATGGTGTCGGGTGGAAAGGTTCAGGGAAGGTTTTAAAGCAGGCTGGGATCGATACCCACAAGCGAGTTAAGGATCTGAACGAGGAAGATCTCAAGAAGATCGGTACCGAAATTGAAAAACTGTACGTTGTTGAGGGTGACCTTCGAGAGCAGGTAAACGATAATATTAAGCGTTTGCGTGAGATTGGTTCGTACCGTGGCGTGCGCCATGTGAAGGGCCTTCCGATCTATGGTCAAAGAACAAAATCAAATGCTCGTACAAAACGAGGAAAGAGAAAGACCGTAGGAGCGCTCAAGAAAGAAGTCTGGGCAAAGCTTGAAGGTACACAAACCGCAGCCGCGTCAGCAGGTGCGGCAAAGAAATAACCAGAGGGTAATCCTGAACTTGTTTCAGGATCCAGAGCTGAAATGAGTTCAGCATAACAAAACATATGAAAAAGAAAAAAGATCAAAAAGTGGTTGAACGAGGACGCATCTATATTGTTGCGACCTTTAATAATACCCTCGTGACCGTTACCGACGAGAAAGGATTCCCGGTAGCAGTAGGATCAACCGGTCGACATGGATTCACCGGAACGCGTAAATCAACTCCGTATGCTGCGACGGTCACTACTGACAGCACGCTGAAAAAAGCAATCGAGATGTTCTCAATGAGAGAAGCGGCGATTTTCGTCAAGGGTATTGGACCTGGACGTGAAGCGGCACTCCGTGTGATTAAAGGTTCCAGTCTTGAGATAACAAAAATTGTAGACGTTACACCGATCCCACACAATGGTGTGAGACCGCCAAAGTTACGAAGAGTCTAATCACCTATGAGATATACTGGACCACGAAATAAAGCAGCACGACGAGAAGGAGCAGATCTTGGGATGAAGACCCCAGGATCAAAGTCTCATGCATCGCTGTTGAGAAAAATTACGATGCTTCCTGGCCAACACGGTGCAGGTACAAAACGACGAAGAAAGCAGTCTGAGCGCGGAAAACAGCTCCGAGAAAAGCAGAAGCTCCGATTTATTTTTGGTGTTACTGAGGGTCAGTTGAAAAACTACTTTAGTGAAGCGAAAAATAAGAAGGGGAACACCGGGGTTATGTTAGGTCAGCTCTTAGAGCAGCGCCTTGATAATGTTGTCTATCGCCTTGGATTCGCGCCAACCCGAGCAAGTGCTCGGCAGCTGGTCAATCACGGTCATGTAACGGTGAATGGTAAGATGGTGAGTATTCCATCGTTCCGCGTGTCAGAAGGAATGCAGATTGGTTTCAAGAAAGATGCGACGTTGAAGATTCCCTATATCGAGGTTCAGCTGAAGAATGATACCGTCATTGTGCCGGCATGGTTAGAGCGAAAGAATAGCCAGGGTCTGGTAAAGACACTTCCTACAAGCGAGAGTGTCGAGAAGCAGGTCAATATGCGATCTGTAATTGAGTATTATTCACGATAATAACAACTCGTAATCACTCATCGAGTGATGATCAGTTTTTATTATTAATTCCCCGATCTAAGGGGCAAAAAAACTAATATTTATGGTTCAACCAAATTTTTTCACTAAGGTCGTAGAGGAAACCTCTACGTATGGTAAGTTCAGCATCGAGCCGCTGCCATTGAGCTTCGGTAATAGCATGGGGAATGCACTTCGCAGAACCCTGCTCTCTTCGTTGAAAGGATCCGCAATCACTCAGATTCGAGTGGTGAACGCAGATCACATGTTTAGCACAATTAAGGGTGTTAAGGAATCTGTTCTCGAAATTCTTCTTCACCTCAAACAGCTCAAGTTCGAAACAAATCGTGAAGGAAGCTTCATGATGCATCTTGAGGTGAAAGGTGCAGGTAAGGTCACCGGAAAAGACGTGTCTGGTGAAGCCAAGATTGTGAACACCGATCTGTATATCGCAGAGATCACTGACGACAAAGCGAAGATCGATATTGATTTTGTCGTGGAGACCGGCGTTGGATCGCTCGGTGAAGACGAGATCGAAAAGAAAGATTCAGACTATGTAACTGTAGAAGCATTTTTCTCACCGGTCAAGCGAGTCAACTTCAAGGTCGAAGAAGCCCGCGTTGGACGAAAGACCAACTTTGACCGACTCGTGATAGATATATGGACCGATGGCACCGTAAGCCCATCACAGAGCTTAAAAGACGCGGCAACAATCTTGTCTGCGCACTTTAGCTATGTCCTTTCAGGAAAGGATAATCCTCAGAATAAGGAGGACCAGAGCGTAGCGGTTGCAGTTACGAAGGAAGTTGATCAAAAGTTGAACGATATCATCATCGATGAACTCAATCTTCCATCACGCGTCATCAACGCGCTGCTTCGAGAAAACATCGAAACGGTCGCAGACTTGGTCCGTGTAGGGAAGGATAAACTCATTGGAGTAAAAGGTCTTGGAAAGAAGTCCTTTGTACTCATCGAAGACGAGTTGAAGAAGATGGGTATCGATATTAAGTCTGAAGAATAAACGATATGAGGCATGGAGTATCAAAAAAAACATTTGGGTATGGTGTAGACTCGAACCAGATGTTGTTACGAAAGTTAGTTACGAACTTTGTAACACATGGTAAGCTCACCACAACGAAGCAGAAGGCTCAGTTTATGAGACCGTCGGTTGATCGTTTAGTTTCTCATGCAAAGAGCGACACAACCGCCTCGTTGAATGTACTGAAAAGTTTTTTTGGTTCTGATGTCATCGCTCGAAGCCTTCAAAGCATCGTTCGAACGTCGTTTCAGGATCGAAGTTCTGGATTTACCAAAACCGTTACCATCGGTCAACGTTCAAGTGACGCTGCCACGATGGTCCAGGTTACCTGGTCTAGTCCGGTTGTACTTCCTTCCGCGGCGTCAGCTCCGGTGAAGAACATAAAGAAAACCATCACTGAGCCGACCAAGGAAAAAGCGACAAAACAGCCGAAATCAAAAGTTACTGCGAAGAAGCAGAAATAATCTATGAAAATTACACACGCAACAAAGCCCGCACGCACCGAGGATGTTGTCAGAACCTGGCATCTCATTGATGTAAAAGGGAAGGTTCTCGGACGGGTAGTAGGAACAATCGCAACCTTACTTCAAGGAAAACATAAGGCTACCTTTGCGCCCAATATCGATGGAGGCGATTTCGTCGTTGTTGTGAATGCGTCATCTGTAGCGGTAACCGGTCGAAAGCTGAAGACGAAGGTGTATACTCAGTACTCTGGTTATCCCGGAGGTTTGAGAGAGCAAGTTATGGGGAATGTTCTCAAGCATAAGCCAGCAGATGTTATCAAGCGGGCTGTGTCTGGGATGTTGCCAAAGAATAAACTTCGAGATAAGCGAATGACACGGCTCTATGTCTATGCGGACGAACAACACCCATTTGCTGACAAGTTTACAAATTAAGAATAACGAATATTTTTATGGCAAAAGCTAAATCATCACTGTATCACGAAGCGGTTGGACGACGAAAGTCTGCAGTTTCTCGAGTACGACTCTATGTTCTTGGAAAAGAGAAGACGATCACGCTCGAAGGTGCATCGGTGAAAGTAGGAGACATTATAGTAAACAGAAAAAAGGCATCTGAGGTGTTTTCTAGCGCACATGAGAAGGTGCGATTTCAGGAGCCACTCGCACTGACCAACTCACTCGAACGATTTGTCGTTTCGGCACATATCACCGGTGGTGGTCGTTCAAGCCAGCTCGATGCTTTCATTCACTCACTCGCCAGAGCACTGGAAAAAGTCGCAAAAGACGACTATCGACCGACGCTCAAGAAAGCTGGATTTCTCACCCGTGATCCGAGAATTCGTGAACGACGAAAGGTTGGAACCGGTGGTAAAGCCCGACGACAGAAACAGTCTCCAAAGCGATAATACCCTAAGAAGAGTTCGGTATAATAGAGGTACTATCTATGCCCCAGCTCAGCATCATTATCGTTTCGTATAACACCGCTGAGGTCACTACTGCTTGTATCCAGTCGATCCTTGCCGCTCAGCAACTACACCCCATTGATCTCGAAATCCTTGTTGTGGACAATGCATCTACCGACGACTCGGTAGACAAGATTCGTTCGTTGAAGA
>CAYOIN010000023.1:0-11613 GCA_964404095.1 uncultured Gammaproteobacteria bacterium
TTGACATTCATCTCGTGAAGCGTGATCGAACGATATGGGAACGAGTGCTTATCTTCCTCCATCGCTTTGGCCTCATCCGTAAACCTGCTTCTTCCTAATGATGCTTCGCAGCGATATACTTGTTGCACGATGCACAGAATTATCATCGGTATTGGTATTGTTCTGATTATTGTGATGACTGTCCTCATACAGCGGCATGACACACCCACCATTCAGAACGGTGCAACCGAGACGAATCTTCCGGTGATTGGATGGGGGAGACGGTATGACCTTCTGGTGCTGGGATCCTCTCATGCTCGAATTCTGTCACGATTCGACCATCATCAAATGGTTGAGCGTCTGCTCCAGCGATCGATGATCAATCTTGCACAGGGTGGGAATCGCGAGTCTATCCGCAATCAGTACCTCTATCTCCGCTATTTTTTTCAGCGACGAAACACGACCTCTACCGTCGTCTATTTTCTTGATCCCTATGTGTTTTTCCGGCACTCGCTCCTGCAGAGTCCCCGGGTCTTTGATCGTGAGCCATTCCGTTTTGAGTTTTTGCTCACATTGCTGAGGGAAGGGGAGTGGTCGTCAAAAACACTGTCGTACCTTGGATCTGTCTTCTCATCGAAGGATCTTCCCCCGAAAACAACCAAAGAAACGATATCAACTGCGGAGCGTCGTAAGGCGCGTCGAAAGGAACTCTATCGTGAGGAGCCATCGCAGGAGATGCTTGCGAAGGACCTCGAAAACCTCCTCCAGATTGTCGAGCTTGCCCAGCGCCATCATGCTCGTGTTATCGTCATCGTCCCGCCCACACTCCTTCCGAGAACGAAGCAGGACGATCGAGTCATGGGAATGCTCGGCATGCTCCAGCAGTATCGTCAATTTGAGCTCTACGACCTCAGTACTACAATCCCAGAAATTCAGTACTATACCGACTCGGATCATCTGAATAGAGACGGTGCTATTCGATTCACGAAGACCAATCTCCTCCCTATTCTAAAGAATCGTTAATCAAGTACGAGTGTGTTTGCGATGAGATCACCGAGGAAGGTTCGCCCCTTCTCAGATGGATGAATATTGTCCTGAGCGGAGATATACTCTCGCTTTCCGTCACCTCGAGCGGTCACCGTTGTCTTCTGAAATGCATCGATTAAGAGAACATTCTCATTTTTTGCGATGCCCACCGCGTTCTCAAGTTGCTGAATAACCTGACCAGACTTCTCGTAGGCAGTGACGGTGTCCCAGTTTGGACCTCCAACGCCCCTCCCGAACTCCGATCGAAGTGGAGCGATATCGGCGAGTAAATACACATCTGCACCGGTCGATTTAGCCTTTTGTACAAGTTTTGATAACCCGAGCCAGTGTCGATCACGGTCGTAGGGATCAAATGGATTATACGCATACGAACCCAGTATAACGATATCAGGATTTATAACCGGCAATGGAAGGTACTGACGCCCCGTTGATGTAAAAGGTTGATCAAAACGCTCGAGCGCCCGGTCTACATTCTCGGCGCCTATCCCATAGTTATACAGAATAAAGACGGTCTTTGGATATTTTTTCTTCAGTGCCGACTCTATTTCGGACATCCGAGACCCAAATACATCGAGCATCGAGTCACCGTAAAGCGCTATTTTATAGGTGCTCTTTCTTGGTGATCGCACAGTGTCTTGCATAAGCTCTGCATCCTCCGCAGTAGCAGCGGTTGGTTGCTCTCCCTGCTTGGTAGTTCGAGCTGACTCAACATATACTCCTTGGACATCGCCGGAAGGAGCCTCAACCTGCGATGCGATGATCGTGGGTTTGGATGATACTTCGGTGTTCCCAAACAGTGAGACCGAAGCCGAGAGGGACAGCGCAAAAACACCAAACATCCAGGTGATCACAAAGAGCGCCTTTACGTACTGTTTGCTGAGAAGATGCTGAGAAAAAGTTCGCTTCATTACAAATAGATTTAGCTATAAATCAAGCTCTACACTAACAATAATCAATTTATAAAAAAATGTCAATTGGATCATTCTGGCAAGATAAAACACACTCTGCATTGACTTTAGATTGTTATAGCGGTCCAGAGCGAACTTGCGGTTCCGCAAGCACCACGCGCAGCCAGCTGCCAACGATTAGATTGATAGGACAATCCAATCAAAGCTTAGGATCAAGATCATTCAAAAAAATGTGTTGACAAGTGAACTATCGTTCACTACACTGTTATACAGCGTTATTGATTATCATAAAATATTTATATGTCAGACCGTCTTGATAAGCTAAAGTCGTTTTACAAAAAAAATCGCCGTCTCCCTACCTATAAGGAAATGCTTGCACTCTTTCATTTTTCTTCGAAGAATGCAGTCTTTCGAGCGGTTGCTAAATTGATCGAGGAAGGATTTTTACAGAAGAAGGCCGGGAAGCTCGCCCCCACCAGCAGATTCTTCAGCCTTCCACTTCTTGGGTTAGTGAAGGCCGGGTTCCCGATTCTCTCGGAAGAGGACAAGAAGTATCTCACGCTGGATGAGTACCTGATTGAGGACCCCATCTCCTCGTTTCTTCTTACGGTCAGTGGCGACTCGTTACAGGATCTGGGTATCTTTGAGGGGGATATAGTAATTATTGAGCGCCGACAGAGCGCCTCAACAGGCTCGATCGTACTCGCAGAGATCGATCGCCAATGGACGCTGAAGATTCTTCGTAAGGATCATATAAAGCAGCGCCTCTATCTCGAGTCTGCAAATGCAAAGTACCCTCCATTCATTCCTCGAGAGGAACTGAAGATTCATGGCGTGGTCAAGGCAGTCGTCCGAAAGATCCACTAATATTAGATCTCGACGGCAGAGGTCGTGATAGAGAAGACATTCATCGCCGTTGCAGGATCTCCCTTATACACGCTTGAGATGAGCCTTGTTTCCGGTACAAGAACCGGCATTACGGTACTTCCTTGCTGAAGCACATCGTGTGCGGTAGGCTTTTCGTCCTGAATGCGAATAACCGCAATGAGCTGTGGGTTGTTTGGATCGATATCTCCGTTCTTCGAGCGATACACATTGAAGTAATAGCACTGCCTCCCAGACTCGAGGATGGCTCGTTGCGTCTCTTCACAGACCGGTACGCCAACATACTGACTCCTTCGCATGGTTATATCAAGATAGTTACCCTCAGGCGCATAAAAATGCGCTTTTACATCCTTGAGAAAGTTTGGATCAGTTGAGACAAATCGAAACTGTGGCACCGGACGAAATCCTGGTGTGTTCTGAACTTCATCCAGAGACAGAATTGGAATCTGGACCGCATCGGCCTGGAGCTGAACTTTTCTTCCATTTCTTAAGAATGTTAGACTCGGTTTCTCTCGCTGGTTTTCAAGTCGAGCATAGATCTGTACCAACTGAGCTGCCTCTTTGAGATTCTTTGCTTCGTTTCCAAATCCCCAGAACATATCGTGCTGAGTATCTACCACGAGGTGAGCAGCGATTCTTGACGCAACGGGGAGTCCATAGATACGAGCAAAAATGGCGAGAATCTGTGCGCGTATTCTTTTATCCTCCCGTACACCACCATCCTCGAGATTATTCTCGATGTCGTGGCACTTGATCGCAAGCGCACCATAAAAGTTGAGAAATGACTGATTATCAAAGTGAAGATCTGAGCCGACGCCGAAGCACGACTGTAGCATCGTATTGAGATCGGATAGCGTGCGGAGCACCTGTGTATCGATCTTTTCATCCTCGGCTTTATCGCCTTGGTAGGGGAGTTGGCGTCTGACCGCATCGTACACCTCAGACTCGAGAATCTGAGTTTTTGCCCCTTCCCGAAGCTGATCGCGTTTGGTCACTGCGGTTATCATGGTCACAATCGACTCGACCTTATCGGAGTCAGTTCCGTTAAAGTATGAGCGTAAGAACTGAGACCATTTTTCCCGACCTTCTACATGAATCCCGAGTCGTGGCTTCTGAAGTCGCACGTCCTCTACGGCATCATGAAGGAGCGCGGCAGCAATAACCTCAGCCTTGTAGGCGTGTTGATGTACTCGCAGCGAAACCGCCTCACCATCGCTCGTTTCGAGCTCGGCCATCTTCACAAGACGTGGCTCACCAATCATTGCTTCTGCGACAGAGAGGGGATGCTGAATGTACGGAATAGGAAAGCGCTCATCTCCAACTCTCACGGTCTGCTTGCGAACCCTCCGGCTTGAGTGTGCGTTGTCTTGATAGGCGACTACTGCAAGATCGAGCGCGGCATTGATGAGATCTTGCTCCTGAGGGCTATACCTCCCGAGCGAGATTTTCAGTCGAAACTCTGCGATATTATCACGAGTGTACTGTAAGAAATCCGGGGCATTGATGATCGTTTGGGCACGCAATGAGATGCTTCGCTGTAAGCGATCTTTACGAGCAGTTTCAGGCATGGGAAGAGATCGTTCTGCCATGCTCTATTATACCACAGAAGAACCTATAGTATAGCGCTGAACACGTTCTGATCGGGCCCATCGAACGGCGGTTGCCTTCCGTGGACTGAGTCTTGTAGTTTTAGTGGAGACCAAACTGCTTGAGAAGCTTTTCATTCCCCTGTATCTGATAGCTGAGCAGATCCTTATAGACACCTTTTTTGGTCGACAGCTCCTGAGGGCTCCCTTGCTGGCTGATGACACCATCCTCAACCACGAGTATCGTGTCCACATTCTGAATGGTGGAAAATCGGTGCGCGATGATGATGGTTAGGCGGTCCTTCATAAGGTTCTCGAGCCCTGTCTGCACCTCCATCTCGGACTTCGAGTCGAGACTTGAGGTTGCCTCATCAAGGATAAGAATAGGGGAGTCCTTGAGAATCGCGCGTGCGATCTGTATGCGCTGTTTTTGTCCTCCAGAAAGTCGGACTCCTCGCTCTCCAACCTCGGTATCGATCCCTTTTTCAAATCCACTCACAAAGTCCCAGGCATTCGCGAGCTTGAGAGCTCGAACAACGTCTTTTTCTGTTGCAGACTTGTTCCCATAGGCGACATTCTCGCGGATGGTTGTTGAGAACAGCTCGTTTTCCTGAAATACCAGAGAGATATTATTTCTAATAACTTGGTGGCTGAGCTTTTGGTATGAAGTCCCGTTCAGGAGAACATCACCCTTCGTTGCGTTATAGAACTTGAGAATGAGATTCACAATCGTAGTTTTTCCGGCACCACTATGCCCGACGAGCGCGGCTTTTTCCTTGTTATGCAGTGAGAACGAAATATTTTTCAGCACCGGATGAGACTTTTCATAGGTAAATGCAACGCTCTTAAACTCGAGATTTGTTTTGGTAAATTTCTTTGAAGAGTAGTTCTCTCCTGTCTCAAACGGCTCGACTCCTTCGGTGTCCATAATTTCAAAGAACTCCTTGGTTCCTGCTTCTGCCTCCTGAATTCTCGTGAGAATGAAGGACATACCAAACAATGGCCACCGAACCTGGTAGAGGAGCTGGAGCAACAACGTCATCTCTCCGAGAGTATAGGTTTTGTCAAAGGTCCCCTTAAAGACGAGAAAACTCACCAGCGAGATTACCACCGTCAAACTCACCTCTCGGACGAAGTCGATTCGATGAAACTCGGTGCTTTGCTGGGCATAGTATGCATTAATCTCCTTGAGGCTTTTGTTCACAAAGCCGAACTCGAGCGGTTCGGTGATGAAGCTTTTAACAAGCTTAATATTACTGATCACCTCGCTCATGCGGGAACGCATCTTATCTTCGATTGGATTCTTTTTTGACTCATACTTTCCCCACTGTTTTGTTGAGTAATAACTGATCAAGATATAGATCGGAAAAATGGAGAAAATGATCAGTGCGATTGCCCAGCTGTAGTAAGCAAGAAAGATGGTAATCACAAAGGCCTGAAGCAGCGTCGGGATAATAAAGTTCGTTGAGGTGTTTACAAACGACTGCATCACAAAGAGGCCACGGGTGAGTTGATTAATGATCTTTCCGGACATCTCGCCATCATAGTAGCTTTGCGGGAGTGTCAGAATTTTGTAGTAAAACTGCTCGGTCCAGTACTTACGAAGCTGACCGGAGAGATGATCGCCAACCCGGTTACTGAGTGCGGTAATAAGGTTATACAATGCACCCATCACAAAGAACAACGAAGCGTACAGAAGAAGTTCTGAGTAGCTGCCGCCCGTACCCTGAATCTGATTTGCAATAGTGTCAACGATGAGCTTAGAGAACAGCGGCATCGCAAGACTGATAAACACTCCGGTTACAATCAACAAACAGGCAAGGATAAACCACCACCGAAACTGCTTCGAGAGCGCAATGATCCGTCCGATATTTTTCATCTCAGTACATTATAACAGTAAGCGGCGCGGTGCATGGATCGCTCAGCATGCGCCAACCACTTGAAACTTTTTTTCTCCTTCATTACAATGCCAGATACCATGAATCATTTCTTTGCGGTGCTCGGAAAACTTACGCTCTTTGTCGTTTTGATCGGTGCCGTTGGTGTCGGTGCTTATTACCTCGGAACAAAAAACCCATCGACCGAGACGAAAAAGGAGTTCATTGTCGCGACAAGCGACGCACTGGTCTCTCCCACAACTGGGATGGATACGACAACCACCAAGGAAACGAATCAGGTATCGGCGGGTGCAGCGCAGATGACCCCGTACACCGTGGCAGTACCAACCAACTGGACAACAAAACATGAGCTCGAAAAAGATGACATGGACACACTCGTCCTATCGAAAGATGGGTACATGATCACGATCTATCAGGCAGGAATGGGTGGAATGATGTACTCATTCCCGGACACCCCACAGGACGACGGACCGATGGTGCAGAGCTATACCGGGACCTACACCGACTTTACCGGACTCAACGGAGAGAAGTATCGACGTATCGATTCTTCATCACAGAACAAACCAGGGGAAAAGTCCTTTACCATACTTTCAAAAGGTACAAGCGCGTACATCAACCCGACGTCATTTGGAGCAATCTCGTACGCAACACCGATCAGTCCTGACAAAGAGATACTTGAAGAAATGGATCAGATCATTTCATCTCTCCAGAAGAAATGACGATTTGTGAAGGGTGCGCCTAGAGGGAATCGAACCCCCATCACTGGTTCCGAAGACCAGTGCTCTATCCGTTGAGCTATAGGCGCTATAATGATCTAAATCAATTATACTATACCGATGTCTCCATACCTATACTTCGCACTCCTCATCTTCGAGGCGATGATGTTGATTGGGATCTCGATCTATCTTTTTTTTCTCATTTATTCGTCACTGAAAGGATCTCCCTACGTTCCCTCGAAAACAAAACAGCTACTCACCTTACTCGCGGTGATCAAGCCAACAAAAAAGACATCCATCCTGGAGCTCGGCTGTGGCGATGGTAGACTGTTGCGGCTTGCAGCGATGAAGTATCAGGCTTCTGGTCTTGGGATCGATATTAATCCGGTGGTTCTTCTGAAGGCAAAAATTGCGGCTTCACTGCAGAGGGTGCAGCACATCGAATTTCGTAATGTAAACATTAATCAACAGTCTCTGGATGGTTTTCAGCTCATCTATCTGTTTCTCATGCCAAAACTCCTTGCACAGCTTGCACCACGACTCAAAAAAGAACTCAAGCCCTCTACTCTCGTTGTTTCTCATGGATTTAAGATTCCTACCTGCGATCGGTACATTACCCGGACACTTCTCGGAAAGCCATTCGACTTTTATTTCTACCGGTTCCCGAAACGAAAAGCACGTTGATCTGAGGCTCTTTTTTTACTATAGTTAATGCATGCGCAAACGAACGATATTTTGGATCGGGTTGTTTGTGATTCTCTTCGTTGCAAATCTCGCCATCGCTCTTACCTACACGCAGAAGGTACGCCGACTCGCGACCGCGAAGGCGGTGCTTGATGAAATTGATTCGGGGTATGAATACGAGCAGTCCTTTGCAAATGAAGGAGTAACCGGTGAAGCGATGATTGGCGACGGTCGGATTGCGAACCTCAAACGATTTTTTCGAAAATACAACTCACCACTCTATGATCATGCAGACGTGATCGTTGAGACCGCCGATCAGTACAAATTTGATTATCGCCTCATTCCCGCTATTGCGATGCAAGAGTCCGGACTCTGCCGAGTTATACCAAACGACTCACATAACTGTTGGGGGTGGGGGATCTACGGCTCAACCGTTACTCGATTCTCATCCTATCCAGAGGCGATTCGTACGGTGTCGAAGGGTCTACGTGTGTACTACATCGACAAAGGACTCACAACGACCGAGCAGATTATGGCCAAATACACTCCCTCTTCAAACGGGAGCTGGGCACGTGGGGTAAATACCTTCATACGAGCGCTTGAATAAGCGCTGGTTACTGCACGTTTCGGGTAACCTGGAGCTCTTGGGATAGTGAGTACTGTGTACCCATGCTCTTGGTGCGGGATGCGAACAGCGATCCTCGCTTCTTCTTCTTCGACATCATTGCCTGGAGCCAGGTTCCTGACTCGCCAATCTTGAGGCGGAGTGTGCGAAGGAGAGAGAGTATGACCTCCAAGAAGGATGCGTCATAGAGCTTTGCGCCTTCTCGTGAAGAACTTAAGGTAAGTTTTTCGACGTCCTTCACCTCTTCGAGCAATGCCTGATTCTGGCGTTTGATCATCGCAACCTCTTGTTTGACCTGTTCAATCAACTGCTGGATCTCTGCAATCTCGTTTTTGACCGTCACCTGTTCGTGATGTTCGTGAAAACGGAATACCGGCTTTGCTTCTTTCTTCTTTGGCTGGTGAACTGCTTCTTGATGAGATGGTGCCCCGTGGCTCTCATGGCCGTAGTCTAGATCATCAAAATCTCCCAAAAACTGATCAAATGCACCCTTTGCGATGCCTCCCAGTTCCTGACCTGTTTTTTTCACAGCAGAACTACCCAGATCAGCAATGGTCTCGATTGGGTTGATGCCACGCAAATGAGCATGGGTCTTTTTTGTCTGTGCAGTCTTGGTCGCACTCATGATCGGATTTTACTATAAGCCTAATAGGAAATCAAGCGTCTTTTGCTTCCGCAGGAGCGCGGCGTAGAAGTAGGCATTCTGCATTGCTGCGGCCTTTTCTTTTTCGTCTTTAATTGATCCAAACAGCTTTTCGAGTTCTTCGTTCTCGACCGAGATCCCTTCCTTCTCAGCGATCTCATTCAGGATAAACTCGAGGCTGTGTGTTTCAACAATTTCTCGGAGCAACTGCTCACGAAGCTGTTCCATGGTTAGGTTTTTTGACTGGAGGTAGGTCTCGGTAGTCATTCCCAGCTTCTGGATGTCATCGATGAGCCGTGAAAGTCGTCCATTGAGCTCTTCTTCAAGAATAAAGTCCGAGATCTCGATTGTCGAGGACTTCAAAAGCGAGGTAAGCATCTCATTGAGAAGCTCCTGCTGCAATCTTGATTTTTCTTTGTCATCTGGTTGCTTGATGTCCGAACCGGGCGTCCAGATATCTGCCTTTTTTTTGGCATTCTTCACTTCAGTAAGCTCCTTCTTGTAGTCGCCAAGGGTAACCGTTGGTCGCTCGGCAAGCGTAAAGATAAGCTCCCATGGCTCCTGATCCTTTGCCTTCTTCAGATCAACGCGAGGTGAAACAACTGGCTTCAAATCTTCCTTTTTTACAATCTCGGCATAGAGATCGGGGAAGAGTGTTCTGATAATCTGTTGATAGATCGCTTCACGCTTAATGTGCTTTTCACCAAGCGCTTTTGGCGCCTTGCCTTTTCGATATCCCTCAACCTCAAGCTCTGCAAGAAGGGTCTGGAATGCCTTCTCGGACTCCTGCTCGATGGTTGCCCACGGAATGTTGACAGTTATCTCGAAGGTTCCTTTTGGAAGTTTCTTTACGGTATGCGTATACATAAGGATCACTATTATAACGAAATATTCTCAGCCTGTAAACTCGCTTCTTCTAAACGCTCGAATTCGGCGATAAACCGTTCGACACGAATCGACCATGTCGGACTCGCAGCATATTTGCGCCCAATCGCATCGATTGTGTCAGCGCCACGGTCGATATAGTCATATCGCAGACCCTTTCCGACGGTCTGAATAGCATCAGCCCATGAAGGGAACAGAATGTATCCACCACCCCAACCGAACGGATTGTTCGATCCAGGATGCGTAA
This sequence comes from uncultured Gammaproteobacteria bacterium, assembly GCA_964404095.1. Classification (GTDB taxonomy): domain Bacteria; phylum Patescibacteriota; class Microgenomatia; order UBA1406; family GWC2-37-13; genus CAZLQR01. The sequence goes on from CAYOIN010000023.1 coordinate 10,104, forward strand.
ACTGACCAAAGCTCGACTCCAACCGAGTAATCGACGGCAGGAGGTAACAGTTGAGGCTATAGCTTGTACAGGTTGCCATAAACGCGTCAACCGAACCCACGAGCGGGGAGTTGTGCGCCTCAAGCACCTTTGTGAGCACACGACGCTTTACGATAAGGTCCTGTGCAGTATCTCTATGGGATACTATATTTACATTGGTATGTGCAGGCACCGGAACAAGAGCGGCCGATGATCCTGCCTCTAACTTCTGCGCATGCGCAGAAGGTGCGAAGATCATTAAGACCGTTAGAAAGGACAAAAACAAGTTTAGTGTTTTCATACCCATAAAAAAAGATCCTAAAGCTTTTCAGCGCTTGGCGAAAAACCTTAGGATCTGAAGAGAATTATAGCATGTTACTACAGGTCTGTCAAGGGGGTATTTTTACGACTTATAGCTAAATCGCCGCTTGAGGCTAATTAGCCTCACTTTTTGCCAATAACATGGCTTGTTCGGTGTATAATCAATGAGTATGAAACCGATTGTTCGAAAGGCTGCAACTACTGATCTTGCAGCAGTCCAAAAGCTGAATAATGAGGTGTTTGAAGCTTCTAAAGACTATGATCAATGGCTCAACATGGATTGGCCGTTTTCTGCTGAAGGCAGAGAATATTATCAAAAGGCACTATCAGATCCAGAGTACTCTTGTTACATAGCCGAAGTTGACGACAGACCTGTTGGATATCTTATCGGCAAGCTAAAGAACTTTGAATATAGAACGAACAGAACAGCCGAAATCGAAAACATGGGTGTTACATCTGAATTGAGAGGGAAAGGGGTGGGAACCATTCTCATCGATCATTTTAAAAAGTGGTGCAAAGACCAAGGCGCCAACTCAATTCGCGTTTCTACGTACTTCGGCTATGAACAGGCGATCGAATTCTACAAAAAACAAGGACTTGTTCCGCTCGACATTGTGCTTGAAGGAAAAATTGAAGAATAAATCTGCGCGAATGACGGGACTCGAACCCGCAACCCCTTCCGTGACAGGGAAGTGCTCTAACCAATTGAGCTACATCCGCTTACACTGCATTATACCTAAGGCTCGATAATTTTGCAGTAGGTAAACCGTTTTGCTTGTCCTAATGCTATAATACGGTATGTCAGCGGAACACGGTCACAAAGCACATGGTCCAAAAGAAACCTATCCTGAGATGGTCGGGCGACAGTTGCAAACACTCGGTATCGTCGCGCTTGCGACAACCGCACTTGCAAAATCACTTGAGAGGTTTTTCCCGTATGCAGTTCTTCTTGAAGCAGGAGCAATATTACTCCGGATCTTCGGTGCTCATAAAAGAAAACATCCCGAGAAACACGGGTTTTTTAAACGTCGAGCTATTGTTGCAGCATCGGGTGGCGGTGGCGGGCATCACTAACACATCTCTGCGAGATGTAGGTGTGACGTGGTAAAATTACATTACTGGACTCGTAGCTCAGTTGGCTAGAGCGTTGCATTGACATTGCAAAGGTCAC
>CAYOIN010000024.1:0-9774 GCA_964404095.1 uncultured Gammaproteobacteria bacterium
CGGTAGCAAAGTGGGAGAGAATGGTGTCACCGGCAAATCTCATGAGGTGTTGCTCAGCTCCGATATATCCGTAACTCCGATTCAGTCGGTTACCATGCAACTCAGCTTTTACACTCATACCGAAAAACTCCGAAAGCGTATGTTCAACCTGCATTTCCTGATCAGGACTTAAGGTATTTACCTGGAGCGGAAGCAGAGATGAGAGTCGCTCCTTCAGTAATGCTGGGGTATGCTGAGTTGTCGCTGGTTGCACGTCAGGCGTTACTGCTTCAGCAAGAATCGTTGTCGCGGCTGGTTGTGTTATTGAAAGGAGAACGGCGAGCGAACCTGCAACTACATGTCGCACGACCTGCTGAAGAGGAGAAAGTATATGACCATGATTCTCCCAGAGGCGATCATGGAGTTGTTTCTCGTAGCCGCTCCATGTTTTTTGGAGTTCTCGAAATCGATCCGATGAGGTGCCCATACTACATGGTATCAAACCCACGGGTTCGTCTTCATACCATCTTAAAATGCTGACTCTTTCTTTGCGAGTAGATGAATAGTATGAGAAAGGATGAAACAGACAATACAGAATACAGATGCGAGAAGAAACGGACCGGACAACGAATAGAGTGCTATCGTTCCCCCAAGGAGCGGGCCCAATATTTGACCGATACTCATGTATGAAGCGTTCAGTCCGAGAATGGACCCCTGAGATTTTGCGTCAGTCTCTCTCGAAAGTATCGTCTGCGTGAGCGGATTTACGACTCCGTTACCGAGACTCAAACCGATGCTCGACAGAAGAAATAATGGTAAATCGCGGGAGAAAAAGAGCAATGTAAACGCGACTCCCACCCATGCAATCGCAACGGTAAAGAGCGAGGTGAGACGGACACGCTTACTCAGTTGAGGAAAGATGAATGCTTGAGTAATAAGCCCTGCAATACCGAAGACCGTAAAGAGCGTGGCGATCATTGGAATCTGTAGATGGAGCACCTTATACGCCACGGGCTGAAAGGTATAGATAAACAGACCGAACGAGGTCGAGTATAAAAGACTGATCAGGAGCGTACGTCCAACCTGCCCTTCAAACAAGGCATGCCACAGACGCGGAAAGTCAAAGAGTTTTTTATGACTCAACTGACCGATGTGCTTGTTGGTTTCGGATAAAAAGAACTGCGTAATCAAGATCGCAACGAGCGTAATGACACCGGCAATAATAAATGGGAGGTGTATTGAGATTTGAGTGGTGAAAGCGGATATCGCCGGACCAAACACAAAACCAAATCCAAATGCCGCTCCGATAACGCCGAATCCTTTTGCGCGATTCTTCTCATCGGTTGTGTCAGCGATCACCGCACTCGCAACCGAGATATTCCCCGCTGTTATTCCATCGAGTGCCCGTGCAATAAATAACACAATCGCGTTTGGCGCAAACGCAGCTAGAAAGAACGAGATTGCGGTTCCAAGCAATGACAGCATCAGTAATGGTTTTCGCCCATACTTATCAGATAGTCGTCCAATTACCGGAGTAGAAAAAAAGGCACAGATCGCAAAGGTCGAAAACAGTAAGCCATTCTCAAAGTCACTGAGGCCGAACTGTTTTGAGTACGCATAGAGAATCGGAATTATGATCCCGTATCCAAGTGCATTCACAACCGCAATTACGGCGACGCTGATGAAATTCTTATTCATAGGAGGAATGAACAGTATAACAAACTATCTCTTGACACACCACGATGAAGTACTAAGATGAAATCAGAACATGCACCAACGACTCATCTCCATGATTCGCCGAGGTCGACTTCTCTCTTCATGTTGCCATTGCCATCTTCAGACTGCGATTTGTTTGGTACCGTACAGGGGTTAGTACGGAACGCTACCATAGGTCTTTTCAGGGACAAGAGCCGGCTCGGCTCTTGTTGTGTGGATTACGGAAGCTTTTTGTAAAGATAATAGTGTCCCGTATGCCATACGCGGATATACTTCCTCTCACGGTCGAGTCGTTGGATGAGCGCAAGCTCCTCAGGCTTTGGACCAAGTACATCAACCGATCGAACCTGATCAATCAACGCAATAAAATCCGCTGAATCTGTTGCGTACGGGAGTACATAGGCATCGCGCCGATGGGTAACATGTGCATGCAGTTCAGGAGAGGATGTGACCGAGGCAGACGATGGAATCGAGCGGAGCACCTGCTCGAATCGTCGATCAATGTCGGTTACCTGGTATGGATAACACCAGCATGACTCGGTCGTCGGAAGTGGCCCATAATGATAGTTCACTCGAGCGGTAAGAATAATTGCAGTTGAGAGGATGACTATCTGTACGACCCGTCGATACGGAATACGCATCCTGCCGACGAATGAAAGTCCATAGATCGAGGCAATAGTAAATATCGGAATAAACACCGCCGTGTAATGAAACCTGATCGACTGCATCTCAAGATGACTGCTTGATAGATTGATAAATAGATCCGGTATGGCAAGCAGTAACCAGGGAGCACCAAGCAGCGGAAGGAATCCAAACGATTTAAACAAGAGAGTGATGTACTCCTGAATCGTAGGATCGAAAATCCAGTTTCGGACCGTGTACCATGACCAGAACCAATGCGTATCTCCTATGCTCACCACCGGCATGAGGATAAAGATCATGAGATAGGAATACCCAAGACCAACAACAGCGGTGATGAGACCCACCACTCGTTCTTTCGAAACAATAAGCTGAGTTAATCCAACCAAAAATATCATCACTCCAATCTGTTCTTTTGTAAGAAGAAGCAGGACAACGCACATCCAGTACCAACGCCATCTACGCTCCAACCAGAGATACCACATGAGGAGAAATAATGGAGCTACGAGTGAAACCATGTGAAAATCGAAGATTGTAACCCACTGTATCAACGGGTTGAGAACATACAGGATCGATATGCCAATCGACAACATATGGTTTCTCAGGACTCGTTGCGCGATGAGAAATGCCGGGATAGCCCCGAGACCAAGATAGATCGATTGCACAGTGAGGAGCACCTTCGGACTTGCCCACACTGCATAGAGTGGCGCAAATAATACCAATAAAAAATCTGCGTGAACCGCAAGGCGCGTCATGAGCATGCCGTTATTGCTGAGTGAGAAAAAATTGCCGTGGAGAGTATTCCAGACCGTTTGATCCATGTTTCCAAGATCCATCCCGGTCCAAAATGAATCATACCTAAGCAGAGAAAAGTAGGAGAATATCCCCGCGTACAACACCACGATGATTCCCAGTACGATGCGGTACCAATATCGAGTGATGTACTTCATGTGAATAGTATACGTATGAGGGATTGGACTTACGATAAGAATCGCTCTGCGAATCCTTCAAGCTTTTCGATGACCGGAACGAACGCTCTCCCCTTGGGGGTCAGCCCGTACACCACCGAGATCTTATTCACCGTCTCCTCCTTCCGATAGATCATCTGCTCCCGTTCCAACATCTTCAAACGTTGAGTAAGTGTTGCAGGGTTAAGATCGTCAAGCAGTCGCTGGAGCTCACAAAAACGCTGCTCTCCGGTTCGCAGACTTCCAAGAATTGCAAGCGTCCAACTATCACCGAGCTGTTCAATGGCTCGATTCACTGCATTTGTGAGTTTTGTACATTTCATCTTGACTTACTATAATTTATATAGTACTATGTATTTTATAGTATTTTATCATTTGTAGTATACCACTACACCACAATCATATATGAAGTTCGCATCGCTTGCACCCCAAGAAACCATTACAAAAGCCGTGTCCGCTCTTCAGAACAACGGAATGACCGTTACCGTTGTTGGTTCTGCTCATGAGGCGAAGGAGGCAGTCCTCGCTCTTATTCCGTCAGGATCAGAGGTAATGACCATGACCTCGATCTCCCTTGATGACGCCGGAATCTCGGAGGCAATCAATGGCAAAGAGTCGAACTATGTTTCTGCAAAAAATAAACTCTGGAGCTTGAATCGCGAAACTCAGGGAAAGGAAATGCAGCAGTTAGGAGCTACGTCCGATTGGGCAATCGGAAGCGTTCATGCAATCACGGAACAGGGAGAAGTCATTGTGACATCGAATACCGGTAGTCAGCTTCCAGCATATGCATATGGATCAGCTCATGTCATATGGGTTGTTGGAACGCAGAAAATTGTAAAGGATATCGCAGAGGGCATGCAGCGCATCACTGAATATATTGTGCCGAAGGAGAGTGTCCGGGCACGCGAAGCATACGGACTCCCGGCAGACTTTCAGACGAATCCAAGTAAGACACTCATCATCAACCGCGAGATAACGCCGGGCCGCGTGCACATTATTTTAGTAAACGAAACGCTTGGATTTTAACGGAGATCGCTTCCGTTCCATTCCGCAAGGAAGGTTTTGAGAAACTGTTCAAGGTAGCGATGTCTCTGCCGTGCAAGTTTTTGAGCTGACTTCGTGTTCATCCTATCCTTGAGGAGTAATAATTTTTCGTAGAAGTGTGCGATCGAAGTTTGCGTGCGATTCTGGTACGCAGAAAAAGACTTCCAGGTTTTCCCTCGTATCGTACTCGAGTGTAACGATCGACCCAGAGACCCACCAAACGCGAACACGCGAGCGATTCCAATTGCTCCGATTGCGTCGAGTCGATCTGCATCTTGTACGACCTTCCCCTCTATTGACCTCATCTGATATGTGTTTGTACCACCGCGGTATGAAATATGCGCGACGATCTCCTCAACGCTCTGAATGATGCCATTCGAAACACCGAGTCCTTCGAGTAGTTCGCGCGCCCTTCGCGGACCTATCGAGGTATCACCGTTGTGAAACTTCCAGTCGGCGATATCATGGAGAAGCGCTCCGAGCTCCACCACGAAGAGATCTGCTCCCTCACGGTGCGCGAGGTATCGTGCCATTCGCACTACACGCTCGATATGATCCCAGTCATGCGATCCTTCCATGGAAGAAAACTGTTTCTTCATCGCACGTCGAACACTTTTGAGCACCGCTGTTTTTTTCATGCTCAGATTGTACTACATTGCGTATGAGTCGCTTTTAAAATCTCCCTGCCGGCGTTATAATGCCTCCCATGAAAGAACGGGGTCCACAGGCAGAAAAGACGATTCCATCGATCGGTGTCGTGAACGAACGACTCAATCGATACGGTCTCCACTATGTCTTTGTTGGAGGCGTAGTATCTGCACGCGTAGGACCGGACACAACACTCGGACGAGTGAACACGGTTTCTCAAACCTTTGCGCTTGACCACGCAAAGCCCTACGACACAAGACGATCGGACGGCACGGTTCGCGATGTCGATGTCATCGCATTTTGTGAAGATCCAGTGCTTTTTCGACTCATGGAGGAAGATATGCGAAGGGCATTTCCGGAACTTCCGATCTCAATCGAACCGATGCACTATCCTCATTGGCCGAAGCGAAGCAAACTGAAACAGTTTGTCGTGGGGAATGATGTGAATCCCGATGGATCAATTGACTTTGTATTCGATGATCTACGACAGACGATGCCCGGTGAAGCCTTCGATGTTTGGCACCTGCAAACGGATGAGGGCGATATGCTCCCCGTATTTAACCCTGCTACGCATGCAATGCGCTATCTCGTACGAGTTCCTTCGGGACTCAAGCCAAAAGATGATGGGGAGAAACTCGCTTCGCTCATGCGCCTCGCCGATGAATTTGCGCAACGTATTGGTGAGCTTGACCCGGTAAAAGATGATGCGTACTTCACGGGGATTTATGAGCCGTGGCTGTCGTTTATTGCAGCATGTCAAGAGGTGCCTGCGTATCGGCTTACCGGTATCAAAACGAGAATTGATCGGTTGTTCTGGAATACGATCGGTGAGGCGATGGGGAATGGACGTGGTCCGATCGGTAAACTAACGGCAAAGCTCGGAAGCAAATTTTCAGGTTAATTACCGGAACATGATCTCAGCACGATCGAAGTCTTCGTGTGTATCAATCTCGACCCACCTGAGTCCAGTGATGTCTACTGCATGCATCGGAACGCCACGAACCACAAGGGTCGTGTAGGTGTCGTCATAGTACTCCTGCCACTTTGTCGGGTCTTGCATGAGAGTATGTAGTTCCTGAAAAAATACTGGTGCTACTCGGGTGCAGATTTTTTCTATACCAATTGATTCTCCGTGCGCTTTAGTTGGATTGAGTTTTTTACCCACTTCGAGTACGCGCTTATTCTCATCAAGCATTACCTTGACCTCTTCCGCCTCGAGTCGAATTCTCGTGTCGATACAGAGTGCGCTCGATGCTTTATCTGCAATAAGTCGAGTGAGCACTTCATCTTCAAACACGACGTCTCCATCAAATTTAATAAAGTCTTCTCCCCGAACAAATGGCTCTGCGAGAAGCACTGAATACCCAGTGTTGGTTTTTTCAAAGTGATCGTTATGAACAAAGGTGAAGGAAGTTCCTGGATACGACTCGGTAAGAAACTGCTTGATCTGCTCAGCTCGATACCCCGTCACCACCACAAACTCCGAAATACCTGCTGACAAGGATGCGTCTATCATACGACCGAGGATGGTTTTACCCGCAACAACAACGAGCGGTTTTGGTTTGTCGTCAGTAAGTGGCCGGATCCGTGACCCGACACCAGCGCAAAGAATGACTGCTTTCATATTATTTCCGCATCGGCTCAAGCAACTTCTCTGAACCGGTGGTGAGTTGATATCCTCTCTCGAAGAGTCTCCAGAGAACGATCGCAACCTGAGCCATTGCAAGAATCCATACCGAAACGTCGAGCCTATTCGTGATCGCACCTACTGCGGTGATGATTGCGAATTCCGCCTCGTCAAACCAGAAAAATGTCCTGTTCTTGAGAAGAAAGAGCTCGATCGACTCACCAAAAGACTTTGCAGTTCTTGCATACTGTCGGTCCATCTCTGCCTCCATTCGAGCGCGCACCCGACCAGATTTATCTAAGAAATTTGCATCACGCGATATCGCACTAAACATTGATTCGAGCTTGATGTAATACCGATACAGAAAGGCAAAACAAGCAATGAACCCGAGGAGCACATACAGAACATTTTGTGTTGTGTTGTATACTGCCAAACCTGAAAAAAACGTGACGAGAAAAATTTTGCAGATATCGAGCACTTTGTCGAGATAGTCTCCCACAACCGAATATTTTTTTGTCAACCGTGCAAGCTGGCCATCGACATCGTCGCCAACATACCCTGCAAAAATCGAGAGTCCACCGATCGTAAGGTGGTGTGGGTACTGTAGCACCAACGAGATACAACCAAATGCAAATAATCCAAACGCCGTGAGCGTGACTCCGTTTGGAGTAACAAACGAGATGCGAGAAAGCGGCTTCGAAATGAGATGTGCAAGTGGATAACCAATACGATCTCCCCAGTTGCTAAAGTAGGTTGATTTTACAACTCGTGGTGCGCTCATATCATTGATAGTTCTGAACAAATGGGGAAAATGGGAGTAAGGAATATTTCTTTACCTGTTTCTTCGATATGGTTATTCGCTTTGTCTTTCGAACTGAAACCGCATCTCTCAGTGCAGAAAGAAAGTATTTAATATGCTTCTCGCTTAAGTTACCAATGTGACCTACCTGGAAGAACTTGTTTTTAAGTGGGCCTTTCCCTCCATAAATGACGATCTTCCGCTTTCTCAAGACGGTCTTGAGATGCTTGAAGGTCACGCCTTTTGGTAAACGTACCGTGGTCAAAACCGAGGACATATCTTCACCTTGCAATAACGGCTCTAGCCCTAAGGGAGAAAATGCGGCTCTCATCTGAGATGCTCTTTTTCTTATTTTATCTCTCCATGCCGGAAGGCCAATGGTAAGGATGTTGGTAAGTGCGGCATCGAGACTGAAGAAGAGATGGACGGCGGGCGTATTGGGTGTTTGCAGTTGCTTCTTTGAGAAGAGATAGAGTTTGTAGAGATCGAGATACATAATCTTCGTTGATTTTGTTTTCAATTTTTCAAGTGCACTCGTTCGAGCGAGAATAATTCCCAATCCAGGGAGTGCACTGATCGCTTTCCCAGATGAAGCGGTGCAGTAGGTTACATTCCAGTTCTCGAGGTCGAGCTTTTCCACCGGCGAGCTACTCACGGTATCAACAAATAATTCAACATTATATTTCTTCGCGATACCTCCAACCTGTTCGAGCGGATTGAGCATGCCGGTGCTGGTTTCGTGATGCACCATAACAAGTACATCGACCTTTGATTTCTTAACAACAGTTTCAACTCGTTCAAGATCAAATCGCTCTCCCCATGTGAAGGCAACCGACTGCGTCTTCGGGTTATGCAGCTTCGAGATGGCGAAGAGGCGTTCTCCAAATTCACCGTTTGTAATGACAAGCACCTTCTTATCATGAAAGGTTGAGAGTACGGTCTCATTGGCTGCAGTTCCTGAGCCGGTGATAACCATTGGATGAAAGAGCCGCGGGTTTTTTACCTCAAAAACCTTGAGTAATTTAGAGTTAAGATCCTTGAGAAGAACTGAAAATTCTGCTTCTCGATGCCCAATATTCTTAATCATCGACTTCCACACAGAATGGTCGAGATTTACCGGACCCGGACAGAAAAGTAAATTTTGATTATGTAACGTATTCATTTTTCAAACAAGAAAGATACGATCGCTTCGATCACTTCGATGATCCACTTCTACATGTGTTGCGAAGACATGGGAGTTACGTTTAGCCTATCGTATCAATCTTATAGGACATATTATAACCTCAATTCATCCCCCCTGCAATAGATTGATATTGTCTGTGATAATCGTTCATGCTATAGTTGAGTCATGGCAAAGAAACAAGAAGAGAAAGCGATGTGCTCGTGCAACTGTAAACCACATCATGGACATATGGGAAATACCGTCTATGGACTCGGGTTTGTTGGAGCGATGGTCTACGTTGTTCAGCATGCCCACAACTTCAACGAAGGGTTCTGGGGTTTTGTGAAAGCTGCCCTCTGGCCCGCCTACTTTGTCTACAAGCTCTTCGAAGTCCTCAAGTTCTAAGATATTTCTTCCCCTCCTCACCCTCAGAGAGTTGCTATTTTTCTGGTAAAATAGAGATCTACCAATTGCCCGGTCGTCTAACGGCAGGACAGCAGACTTTGGATCTGCTTATCTTGGTTCGAATCCAAGCTGGGCAGCACGCCGATAACACCACACGAACTCGATATGAACAATTCACACCCACAGGTCGGACACATTCATCTCACCGTAGCGGACCTCGAACGCTCTATAGCGTTCTATCACGATCTCCTTGGTTTTGAGATCTCGGCTCGGTATGGAGATTCAGCGGTATTTCTCTCTGCGGGTGGCTATCACCATCACATTGGTCTCAACACCTGGGCTGGAAAAGGAGCACGACCTGCACCACGAGGACATACCGGAATGTATCATGTAGCTTTCTTGTATCCTTCGCGACTAGAGTTAGCAAAGGTCTTACAAAAACTCATCAATGCGAACTATCCACTTGATGGGTCTGCAGACCATGGCGTAAGTGAGGCGATCTATTTGCAGGATCCTGATGGAAATGGCGTTGAGCTCTATCTCGATCGTCCTCGTTCGGAATGGAACGTTGGAAACGATGGAATGGTGGAGATGGTAACGAAGCCACTTGATCTACACAGTATTCTTCGGGAACTTGAGCTCTGATTCACCAATGTGATTGGCGAACATCTATTCACCCCAGCACCTACGATTGTTGATATTTTTTGATCAAGTGTGATATACTATATATATCGCAGATTCTTTCAAAAGACATCTGCTTAGATTTTGACGTAGTGTTTCAATA
>CAYOIN010000025.1:0-7720 GCA_964404095.1 uncultured Gammaproteobacteria bacterium
TGGCGTCCGAGATGTCATCGTATATGACCGGTACGCAGGTCGTCGTGGACGGCGGTGTGCTCTTGTCGTAACTATGCAGTCTGCAAAACATATATTGCTCGCAGGAGTTTGGATCACGGTTTCGGAGTTTATCCGAAATGAAATTCTGTTCAAGTCCTACTGGACCGATCACTATCGAGCACTTAACCTCACCTTCGAAACGAAACCGTTGAATGGGTTTCTGTGGGTTGTGTGGAGTATGCTTCTCGCATGGACTCTCTCCAAGCTTCGGGAGAAGTTCTCAATGCAGGAATCGATGGCGATTGGCTGGGTCGCAGCATTTGTGATGATGTGGATCACGGCATACAACCTGCAGGTACTGCCGATCGGACTCTTGATGGTCGCAGTTCCGCTGAGTTTACTCGAGATCTTCGTCGCCCTCAAGATCCTTTCAAAAAAATAGAAGTCCTTTATCTGAGACCGGGATGCTGCTCCGCTATCCGGAGAACATCCGCGAGTTCCTTGAGGTGAAGATTCTCGATTTGCTTGAATCGTATACAGCTTTTCCCCACCTGCACTGCTCCCAGTTTTTTTGCGTTGAGTTCAGCGACATATGCACCATCCACGATAGAGCAGACATAGATACTGATATAGTTTTTCTGGCTCGCTACCGCAACGGTCGGCCAGTCAATGATTTCGCCTTTATAGTTCCGATATTTAAAGCTCCCGTACCCGATCATGTTCGATGCAAAGTGGGGCCTGAGCGATGGTACGGTTTGCTGGATAAACTCATGCAGTTTGATGATTTGATCTCTCCGAGTTGGCTCTAAGGCATCGATATACTCCTGTATGGTAGTAGCAGTTGTGGGTTTAAACATGTTCATGCGAAAAGTATATCAAGACCTCTGTGGTAAAATATATCTATTCCCCTGTAGCTCAATTGGCAGAGCAGGAAGCTGTTAACTTCAAGGTTCGTGGTTCGAGTCCACGCGGGGGAGCTTACTTTAATTTAGATCCTCACAACAAACTATACTAGGGCTTAATAACCGTTGATGCAGTTATCACTATAAAGATACCGATGCTGTTTAGTACAAAAGATAGTAGTAAGAAATTATAGAACTTCATCTTTGAAATACCCATCAGACTTATACCTATCTCATCGGGCAGTGGTGAAGCAATAAGAAGAGCTCCTATGACGGGGAGTGTCCAACTAAAGTATCTTGAGTGAGCAACTTTTGTTAAATGTCGACCTCTTACTTGAGCATAAAGAGATTTTACTTCGCTTGTCAGATTATCTTTAATAAAACGGAAAATTAAAACATCTCCAATAACCGCTCCTGCTCCTGCAATGAGTCCAATCTCAATAGGATTCAATCCTTCTGATAAAACTAGAAGAATTAAAGTCGCCGTGGCAACAGTAAAAGTTGAAACAAATAAAATACCTCCAATAAAGGCTCCTATATACCCGAGATTACCTAAGTGAAGTAAGTATGAGTGAAAAGTTTCATCTCTGAAAAGGTATAAGGCAAGTAATAGACTTAAAAATAGGAATGTAAGATTTTTATACTTATACGACTTCCAAGACCGCATAGTTTAAGTCTATCAAAATTGAAAGTTGAAGTTCTTCAGCACGCTATACTCATATTCAAATTCAATTTCCCTGTTCCTGAATGTGTCAACCAGGGGGAGCAGAGTGTTTTTTTATTTCTTCAATCTGGTAGACTCATTCTATGAGCAAGTTGATTACCTGCATCTGGTTTTCGAAGAATGATGGTGAGGAGGCGGTGAAGTACTATGTGGATACCTTTCAGTCTGCGCCCGGTCATCATGAGGGGAAGCTCGGTGATATCACCAAGGCGCCGAAAGCATCGGAGGAAGTCTCTGGGAGACCAGAGGGATCGGTCCTGACCGCGGAGTGCGAGCTCGATGGAATTAGCTTCATGGCGCTCAATGGTGGACCGGTCGATATGTTCAAACTTAATGGCGCAACATCCTTCATAATCGAGTGTGAAACCCAAGATGAAATCGACTACTTCTGGGAGAAGTTGTCTGCGGTTCCGGAGGCAGAGCAGTGTGGGTGGTGTACCGATAAGTTCGGTGTTACCTGGCAGGTTGTTCCACGGATTTTGGATGAGTTAATGCGAGAGAGTCCCCAGAAGGCAGAAGCGGTCACCGCCGCTTTTATGCCGATGAAAAAGCTCGATCTTGAGAAGATCCGAAAAGCTGGAGAGCAATCGCTCTAATTCATTGAGTGATATAATCCGACATGGCAGAACGACAGCGCCCAGACCAGAATGTAATTAATACCTTCAGTGAGAGAAGACTATCTCAACTTGCAGAACAACGGAGTCAAGATGTAGCTCGACTCCCAGAAAGAAAACCGAGGTTCCCAAGACTAAGAAGAGTATTGCATTCGGTAAATAACCTCAGAAAGATCTATAACGCCCACCACGACTAAGCAACCTCTTCCTTACCCAATTATTCCTTGGAGGCGATGGAGCGAACGAACGACAGTTGATCTATATCGTACTGCTAAGCGTTGACGATCTTCCTGTCTTCAACTATTCTTTCTAGATATGCCTGAGATTGGAGCGAATGAGGTTCTCTCGCAACACCCTGAGATGGTTCTCGTACCGGGAGGAGCTGTCCAGCTCGGATCTACCGAGAAACAGATCGACTGGATTCTTTCAGAGTATTCGCATCATCCCCGGAACTGATATGAGGACGAAACTCCCCAGCAGAAGGTACCGGTTGCGCCGTTTATGCTCGATAGATATCCTGTAACAAATCAACAGTTTGCTGATTTTGTGACTGCAACCGGGTACAAGACCGTCGCAGAACAAACCGGTAATGGCTATGTCTACACCGAGGACTATTGGGATGAGATAGAAGGGGCAGCATGGAATCATCCCGCAGGGCCTCATTCATCCATCGATGATCGAATGAATCATCCGGTTGTTCATATGAGTTCGGTCGATGCGCAGGCGTATGCGCACTGGGCAAGTAAGAGGCTCCCGAGGGAGCAGAATGGGAGCGTGCAACAAAAGGCGATGGTGATGCGATCTGGACATGGGGTGATGAATGGCATCCACATCATACCAACTCTGCGGAACACTGGATCGGAAAGAGTACAAAAGCACTTTCCACATGGAAGGACTGGTGGCGCGAGGAATTCAGGCATGATCATGGTATGCCAAAAACTACACCGGTCGGTTCCTTCGAGGCAAATCGTAGTCAGTTTGGAGTTTATGATCTATTGGGGAACGTATATGAGATCACCGGAGATCTCTATCAGCCCTATGATCCACATCGCCAATACGATCCGATGTACCAAACGATCTTTGGACGGTATGTGGCCATGCGAGGTGGCTCCTGGATGAATTTTCGCTACCAGATTCGAAATAGCGAACGCATGGCAATCGACCCGCAGTTCTCTAATTTTGCTACCGGCTTTCGATGTGCCGCCGATCTTCCACACCGAGCATAGGCATGGTGCTACAGATGGACGATTTTGATATAATAGGGTATGGCAAATAGAGCGGAGAGACAGCCTGTTCCTCAACCTCCGGTAGTTCAACAACAAGGCGACGAGCGACCATTTAGCCCTTTGCGAATTCTCGAAGATTTTAAGCGCAGACATCCAGAAGAATTCGAAGCAGATCCTCATTCGCTTGATAGATCATTCGAGATTCTTCCTGAACATCCGGTTCGAGTCATTGGTCCAAGTGGAGTAATCACATTTCCTGAAAGGAAAACGGCAAGGTAATCTTACGCGAGGCGTTGAATGAGACTGAGAATCTGGTTTTTATGATTCTCGATGATCTCCGGATCTCGAAATGAAGATGAGTATGCGGCTAGGTAGAATGCCACCTTCTGGAGACTCTCCTTCGTCGGATCATCAAAGTTTCCACCCACTTCTTTGAATCCTTTCCTCACCACATCTTTGCAATAGTCTACAGCATTATGGGTCGGTACCGCCTCCCGTTGTTCCGCATCCTCTTTATGCGCCTCAATAAAACAGGTGATCATTGCATCGCGAACCTGGATGGGCGTGAACGACTTCGAAATGTCGACCCCGTAGATAAGTTGTCCTTGCACGTAAGCATTGTAGTTGATTCATTCAGGAGAATCAAAACGTTGAGTATATGAATCTCTTGAACAGCGACATGAAACTGCGTATAGTTAATGATATGGTTCGGAAATTAGTTCTTCTGATCTTCGCGATCTTTGCGCTCTTTGGAGCATCACAAGCGCACGCGAGCGAAACAATCATCTATCCTTCGGGTGATGGATATGTTAACCAGGCAGATGAGAATGCGCTCAATGGTTCGAAGACCAGTCTCGTCACTTCATATGAAGGACAAGGGAAAGCAAACCTCAGTTATGTGAAGTTCAATCTTGCGAGTATCCCGCAGGGCTCGCAGATCAGCTCTGCCACATTTCAGACCACTGCCTATTCCTGTACAGGAGCTGACCAGACTCCGGAATTATCCTTGAGTACCGTGATTGATGAATGGAGTGAGCAGACAATGCGATGGATGACACGCCCTCGAACCGGACTGTACATCGGCGTCGTGAAGCCGAGTGCAAAAACGCTTTCATGGAATGTAACATCTCGGGTACAAAACTGGTTTCAGAATCCAGCAGGCAACTATGGATTCGAGCTCGCGATTCAGGGAGGCCCCTTCACCTGTAAGTTCTATTCTCGCGAGTACGGAACATCATCGGTGCGACCAATGCTCATCGTGAAGTATACCGCCCCTACCCCAACGCCAACAAAGGCAGTTGTTTTCAACCCGATTATTGGAAAGATTGGAATAAAGATAACGCCGATCATTACCGGAGCTGCGCAGACAACCGCCACCCCAACAGGAGCTACAACAACACCAGCTACAGAGCAGCAGAGCGTGAGTCCAACGGTAACCACAGGTGTAACCGAGTCCGGAGAAAAGACCACAACCGAAGAGGCAACAGCCGCAGCGCAACAGCCATCTTCTTCAGCGAGTGCTGAACATGCGAAAACTACCCCGGTCGACAACAGGTTCTACTATCTCGGCGTAGCTGCGCTCGCACTCCTTGGCATTATCGCGGTTGCGACACTGTATGCAGCCCGTCGACCAAAAGGAGCCCTACACGCAGAAGAGAAAGCAGCTGAGGTCGAACCAGAACCAGCGCCAAAGAAAGGAAAAAAATCTGCCAAAAAAAACTCAGACCAACCCTCCGAAGACACTCCGAATTAATAAGAATAAGAGGTTTCTCGGCACCAACTTATATACCTATAGTATTGATATGGGGTGCGTTTTTTGATATAATCTAGCTTCGTATGACTCCATCAACAGAGCGTAGAGAGCGCCCACCAACACAACCCTCTGTCCATATTGGGTACTCGCTTTTCGTGCATCCCCAGCTCACTTCGACAAAATCTGAGCACGACGCTCACTGGAAATCGCTTCTCGCTGATGTTAAACGAAACGCTCCAATCGGTACCCCCTCCCACTATGAAGTGCAGTATGAACAACCATACCACACTGGGTTCTGGCGTGAACTGGTTGAGCCGGTCCGATCTCTTACAAGAAGTGACGTGACGATAGGACTCCATTCCCCATCGATTAACCCAACAATGCACGATCTCGGAAATGTAGATCAAGATATGCGCAGCAGAGCCGTTGCCGAAACGGTAGAGGCGCTGCAGTTTGCTCGTGCTTCAGGGTGTAATGACTATGTGCTCCATCTTACTCCATTTGACGACTTTGGTGGTCACGCAGCGAGAACAGCGCAGTTTGATCGGGCAATGAATTCGTTACGTATGGTTGCGGATGCTGTTGGGGGAGATCCTGGAGTTCGAGTACTGGTAGAAAATCTAGAGTATCCAAAATGGCCCGCAACTACTGATGAAACAGTTGCGATTATGTCGGTGATCCGAGATGAAAAACTCTTTGCAGACAGTGGCGTGTGTCTTGACTTTGCACATCTTTGGCATAATATCGTCTCACTTCTTCCCCAGGTCGAAGATCGGACACAGTTTCTTCGTGATGCCGCCCAGTTCGTGCGTGTTGTCAGCGATGTAAGTCCAATCTATCGAATTCATCTTGCTGGAGCGTTCATTAACTACGCGGGAGACGATCATCAGACACATGCAGTTCCCGGGAAGAATCCACTCAATCCTACCGACCATGTACAGTACTTCGATGGAGCTCCAGATGGGTTCCATGGTTTATGGATGCGAGTGGACGATACACTGCGCGCAACTGCGGAGATCATGAATCCGGCACGAGATCTTTCATTTGTTATTGAGGCACACAGTCCTGAGCCCGGAGAATTACAGGCGAACGCAGCCGCAATCCAGAACCGATTAGAACAGATTAAAAAATAATACTATGGCAGAGAGAGTTCGCAGAGGAGATATCACTACACCGAGAGAATTTTACCAGCACCCGGTTGTTTCAAAGACAATCGAAGAGGCGTTTGGTGGTGATGGAAGTACAACAATTACGAGTCATAATGATTCACAGAAACTGCAGGAACTTCTTCCGCAGTACGTGGTTGCATACGGCCCGCATATTCGCGATCAGAAACCAGGAAAAAATCCAGCACGCTCCTTCTCCCCATCGGAGCTGCCAAACCATCTCGAACATATCGGCAGTTCTCCGGTCGAGCTTATGCAGTCGTTCTGGCAACGAGGAATACCATCTGAAGCGCATGAAGGAGTCACTGTTCCATCGCGATCGCTGATGGTGCTTGATATAGAGTACTACAACAAGGCAGATCCGGAGAGAGCCTTTACCGACATGAGAGGAGTATTCGAAACAATCGAGCCAGTATATCAAACAATGAAGGAAACGTTGGAGCGGTACGGAATCGATTATCTCGCGGTGGTGACCGGGCGAGGATACAACTTTATTACCGCCGTCAATCATACTTCGCCAATGTCGTCTCAATTGATCAAAATCGGAGGAGACATCCATCCTCATCTTGAAGGAAGGCAGGGTCATATTCCTACATCATCGAAACGAGACATTCCTGTTCCTCCAGCAACACAACAATCCTTTCAGGCGATGGGTTATCTCGCTCATTTTCTCACAACCCAAACGATACAGGAGATGCGACGAAGAACAAACGTACCGGTGGAAATTTCTGACGTTGGAGCAGAAGGAGTTGCAATCGATCTTACGCCTCATTTCGTGAGACCGGTTGACGCAACTCATTTTGGAACTCCAGGTTCACTGTATGCAAAACCATATCTCAATCCCAACATTGGCGAACATGTGACTCGAAATACAAACTTGATCACCAGACTGGTTCGCTCACGATCGGGTCAAGATTTCGGTTCGCTTGATCATCTCGTGCATGCCCGCCAACATTTCTGGCCAGCGATTGATAATCTCGAGCAAGCGGGAGGTTCTATTCCAGATGGATCTGTTGGACTGCGAGTGTTAGCTGAAGAATACCTCAACAGTCCACTCAGGTCATTTCATCTCGCGCTCCAAAAACTTGGGGACGATCCATCGCAATGGGATAGCACGTACCGCAACTTTGAGTACTTCTCCGAAGTTCTCGGTGAGCCATTCCAGCGGGCACTCGAAAATTCAGAAGAGCTCCTTAAACCGGAATCACTCAACCATCTCCTTCAGTCGTTGTACGATCGATGGGGAGCGACAACCGATGCACTTCCGCATGTGATGACGTGGCTTCAGGCACTCTATGAAGATCCACGAATGCAGATGGGTAGCAAATGGATGAG
>CAYOIN010000026.1:0-7172 GCA_964404095.1 uncultured Gammaproteobacteria bacterium
TTACCAGAGCGCGGAAGGTTCCCGGATTTTCGATAACCTCAGCTCCCGGTCGTGGCGCGAATGTTGTTTTCTCTGTTCCTGCCATATATTTTTCAACTACTTTTTAAAACCAGGTCTCCCTTCACTGTCATACCGAATGACGGTATCATAATGCCGTCTCCCATCTGGAGTCGTGCAGAGTCGATACACAACACCTGGTCTCATCCAGTGTGCGGTATAGGTCACCTCAACTCCGGTCGGTTTCTTCATATTTTTTGGGACGCGATCTGGTGCAACCGGAGTGGCTCTTCGCAATATCCTTCTCACGCGTTGTTCAGCGATTGGTCGATCTTGCTCGAGCATACCGGCAGCGGTCATAAATGCGTTAATGATGGAGGGACTAATCGTTGCAGGTGGATTGGGTCTGCGACGGTCCACGGCGCGATGTCTCGATACTTCTGTGAGTGTCATATTTGCTACATAAAAAAACCCGCCGGTGTTTGGCGGGAAACTTGGTCAAAGGTTAATTCTTTTACCTCATATCCCGCCGTTAGGCGAGAATAATAAGGAGTCCGAGGACTGAATTAACCTGTGATTTCATTGGTATAGTATATCCTACGACTGCTCAATATGAAAGTCAATTTGTTTTTTTCTTGAGCGAAGTGCCATTGATACCGTCGAGTACGATAAATCCCTGTGCCTCAATCTTCTGTTTTAGCTCATCGCTGAGTGCAAAGTTTTTCTCGGCTCGAGCATGGTCACGCTCCAACCTGAGTTGTGCCACTTCGTCTGGAAGTTGATCTTCTTTCACATTCCGTAAATCAAGTCCGAGCACCGTATCAAACTCGTAGAGGAGATCGAGTTTATCCTCGGATGGGATGTTTGATTTGAGCATTGACCATACAACCGCTACAGCCTGTGGCATCTGCAGATCGTTCTCGAGCGCTTGGGCAAACTGATTCCGGTACTCGTCTACCTGCTGGAGTTTCTCTTCTGATAGTGCCTGTCGTTGTGTCTGCGCTCGAAGGGAAAGAACCTGTTCTCGTAGTTTTTGGAGCGCTGTCTGCGCTGCCTGTACAGACTCCCAAGTAAAGTTCATCTCCTGTCGATAACTGGTTTGCAAAAAAAGCATGCGAAGTGCTACCGGATCAATCTGTCTACTCCGTACATCCTCAATGGTATAAAAGTTGTTCAGCGACTTACTCATCTTTGCACCGTCTACGAGAAGGAATGCATTATGAAACCAAACTGACACAAACTGCTTTCCCGTAGCTGCCTCCGACTGAGCAATTTCATTCTCATGATGTACCGGGATATGATCGATACCACCGGAATGAATATCGATTGTTTCACCGAGATACTTCATACTCATCGCGGAACACTCGATATGCCACCCGGGGAATCCTTCACCCCACGGTGAGTTCCAGTGCATCTGATGATCTGCAAATCTTCCGACGAGTTTGAACCAGAGCGCAAAGTCAGCGGGATGTTTTTTTTCAGGATCCACGTTCACCTCATCACGTACCCCCTGCATTTTCTCCGCAATATTCTGACGCGACAATTTTCCATACCCCTGAAACTTTATCGTATCGAAGTAGACCGCCTGCTCGGTTTCATACGCAAAGCCTTTCTGTACCAGTGTATTAATACATGAAGTCATGTCTGTGATATGGTCGGTTGCTTTGCAGGTTGTTGTTGCCGGAAGCACATTGAGCGCCTTCATCGTGTCGAAGAAATTACCGGTGTAAAACTCCGCAACCTCCCAGACGGTCTTACCAGATTTTTGCGCTCCTTTTTCTAACTTATCCTCTCCTTCATCGGTGTCGCCCGAGAGGTGTCCGACATCGGTGATGTTCATTACGTGATTCACCGAGAAACCGAGGTAGGTAAGCGCACGTTTTAATAAGTCATTATTGATGTAGGTTCGCATATGGCCGATGTGCGTGAAGTCGTAGACCGTCGGACCACAAGAATAGAACGTTACGGTTGGTGGATGAAGAGGGCTCAGTTCCTCGATCGTTCGAGAGAGTGTATTGTAGAGTTTCATCTTAGATTTCATTGTAACATCGATGGCACGGCATAGTGCGCTATTTTAGCTCTGGAAACTGAGTGGCAACCAACTCCCTCGCGAAGGCACCCACGAATGGATGGGAATGGGACGATGATCGCAACCTCGTTCTTTGATCGGCGACGTGAGTGTGCGCGACGGTCCGGAATGTTTCCTCAGTAAAAATAATCTCGAGTTTCCCGTGACCAAAAAGTGGCGGAAACCGTTTTCGGAGATTTCCAACCATCTCTTCTTTATGGTGAATGTATGTTGGTAGTCGGGCGTTCGCTGCGGTTGCCGTATACTCAACAACAACTGCGTCGCCACGTCCTCCTTCTTCGATGGGGAGTATTAAACCATCTGGTACATATTCGTTTAATATTCCTCCCTGCAGCAGCGCCTGAGAAGGTAACCCGCCGTAGAGATCGAGAAAATATGAAAGTGTTTCATCCGGATCCAATAATCGAACTTTATGACCAAGCTTTCCCCGTAACCATAGGTAACCAAGTTCTTCGTAGAGTCTACCCGTGAAGCTCCTTAAGAAATCGTAGTGATGAATCGATGGATGAGTATCAAGAAATCTTCGAGTATTTTCGATAAGTGGGGCGAATCGACTTGACGACAAAAATTGCGACCTGAATTCTTCTGGTGGTAAGATACCCTCTTTCATTGCTCTCAATTGCAGGCATTATAGAGAGTCGAGAAAAAATTTTGCAAGCGATGTTGCGGTTGATGTCGGGGTGCCGGGAATTGAACCCGGTGTCTCAGCGTCCCGAACGCTGCATGTTTCCGATACACTACACCCCGTCGTGCGCAGCCAAGTTACTATTATACGACAGATTCTACGATTAATGCTTGCCGGAGCCTCTCATCTCAACGAAGTTCTCCTCTACGGCGTTCTTCTTTCTCTTCCGTTTTGCAGCAAACAAACCACCTCGTTTTTCTTTGCCTTGTGGTGCATCTGACTGTCGGGCGGCTAGTCTCCGTTTGATTTCTTCTTGCTTTTGTTGTTCCTCAGTTAACTCAGCCTCTTTCTTTTCGTGTTCTATCTGGGCTTCCTGTTTTATTGCTCGTTGTTCATCTCCCTTTACTCGATGAAAGAGACGATTACGGAGCTCAGCAAGTTTTTGTTGATCGTCAGTGGTTGCGTCTCCGCTCAACTTTTTCAGTTCATGTTGGCCCGTTACTTTATCGACCTTCAGTGGAGTGTGGTCTGGTTGTTTTTGCTGAGCTTGTTCCGCACCCGTTTCCTGTACTCGTTGAGCGATCTGATTTTGGACAACCTCGAGTGGATTGAGTGTTCGAGCCGTTTCGACGACTGCTTTTCGAGGAATCTCTCCGAGTGTTTCGAGTGTGTCGAGGACGCGTGAGATGCGAGGTTTGGCCATAGGTTTATTATACCGAGTTGTGTAGGTTACAACTGGACTTTTACATCATGC
Source organism: uncultured Gammaproteobacteria bacterium (assembly GCA_964404095.1). GTDB lineage: Bacteria > Patescibacteriota > Microgenomatia > UBA1406 > GWC2-37-13 > CAZLQR01. The sequence goes on from CAYOIN010000026.1 coordinate 3,466, forward strand.
CGAGTTGTGCTTTTGCCTTCACGGACATCATCTTCATGTTCCAGGGTGGGTCGAAGGTGAGTATGATCTTGGTCTTCTTCACGCCTTTTCGATACAGGGTATTCTGTACATCCTGCTCGATGAGTGGAAACAGCGGACATCCAATGGTCGTGAGCGTCATCGTAATTGTTACGAGCTGCTTGGTAATGACAACCGAATACACTAATCCAAGATCCACAATCGAGACATTGAGTTCGGGATCCTTCACGGTGCGCAGCGACCGCATGATGAGCTGCTTTGTAATTGTGGCTTTTTTCATTGGTATAGTATATCAAGGCGATTGTGCTAGAATGAGTTTATGAATTCGAACACGCCACCCGCCGTAAGACCGGAACGAACGGTACGGCCAGCAAAGATCCAGCCTCAGAACCCAACTGGCTACAAACTTCGCTTTATCTCGCTTGGAGGCATCATCGGCGTGACGAAGAATATGTACGTCTACGAGCTCTATCGAGGAGATGAGCTTCTTGATATTGTTATTGTTGACTGCGGAATTGGGTTTCCACAAGATAAAGCGCTCGGAGTCGACTTTGTCATCCCGGATATTACCTACCTCAAAGACAAACTTCACAAAATTAGAGCGATCCTGTTGAGTCATGGTCATGAAGATCACATCTCGGCGCTTCCCTATCACTATACCGATCTTGGCGAGCCCCCAATGTACGCGAGTAAACTAACCGCCGCTTTTATCAAAAATAAATTTAAAGAAACAGGAAAAGAGATCAAGATTAACGTTGTCGATTTTACAAAAAAATACACCTTCGGACAGATCACTGCCGAGTTTGTGCCGATGACCCACTCGATTCCAGATACCACGCACATCATGCTTCGAACCCCTGCTGGAAATATCTATCACGGAAGCGACTTTAAACTCGATCTCACCCCTCCGTACGGGCCTCCGCCAGACTTCTATAAAATTACACAGTTTGGGCATGAAGGAGTGCTCTGTCTGATGTCCGACTGTCTCGGGAGTGACCGAGAGGGACTAACACTCTCCGAGAATATTGTTGGGCAGACGTTTGAAGATCGGATGCGTAAAACAAAAGGGAAATTTATCATGAGTACGTTCTCATCGAACATTTCCCGTATCCGTCAGTGTGTCGAAGCAGCAAAAAAATTCAATCGGAAGGTCGCATTTCTTGGGAGATCGATGCGCGACAACACCAAGATGGCTGCAGAAATAGGATACCTTCCGGAGCTAAAAGACCTCTTGATCAAAGAGGAGCAGGTCATGCGACTTCCCCCAAATAAAGTATGCTTGATCGTCGCCGGATCACAGGGTCAGTACAACTCAGCGCTTGCAAAGCTCGCATCGAAGCAGAATAAATTTATTGGGATAAAACCCGGTGATACAGTTGTATTCTCTTCCGACCCAATTCCCGGGAATGAAAATGAAGTGTATGGTCTCATCGAAGATCTTGTACTTCTTGGGGCAGAGGTTGTGTACTCGGATGTTCAGGAGCAGCTGCATGCATCAGGTCACGGAAACCAAGAGGATATTAAGTTCTTAGCGCGCTTTGTTGACCCAGTCTATTTTACGCCGATCGGAGGAACGATTCGGCATCAGCGCGGATACCAGAATCTGATGGTGGAGCTTGGGTATCAAAAGGAGAACGTACTGCTTCTCGATGAGGGAGATACGATTATTTTTGAAAAACGAACGGCACGAAAAGGACCGCGTATTCCAACCAAGACAATCTACGTCGACGCATACGGCGTAGGTGATGTTGGGAGCGTCGTGTTGCGAGACCGTCAAATTATTTCGACCGAAGGAATGGTTGTCGCTTTGGTTCTCGTTGATAATCAGAACAAGCTCATCACGAAGCCGTCCATCATTAGTCGTGGATTTGTCTTCGAAAAGCAGGAGGAGCAGTTGATGGGTGAGGCATCGCGAATCATCGAGTCCATTCTCGCAGAACGAAACGGACAACAACTCAATCTCAATAATGCGAAGAAAGAAATCGCAGATAACCTCGAGCAACTATTCATGGAGCTCAAAGGTCGTAGACCACTGGTGGTTGCAGAAGTTGTTCAGATCTAACCATGGCAGGTCTCCCAAGCAATCTTAAACATATCGCATATTTTCTGCAGCGACTTCCAGGCATCGGAGAGAAGACAGCTAATCGACTCGCATTTTATTTCCTGAGACTCCCCCAGCAGGAACTCAAGGAGTTAAGTGAAAGCATTCTCCATCTTAAGGAGAAAACGAAGCTTTGTCTCGAGTGTAAAAATCTTACCGAACATGATCGTTGCTCGATCTGTGAAAACATCCAGCGTGATCGCACCGTCATTACCGTCGTCGAGGACGTTCTCGATCTTCTCTCGTTCGAAACCGGTAATATCTATAACGGCGTTTATCATGTGCTCCACGGTAAGATCGATCCGTTGAACAATATCGGTCCCGATGATATACATATCGACGCTCTATTCGAGCGTATAAAGGGAGCGGATGTTGTCGAGATCGTACTGGCGACAAATCTCGACATGGAAGGAGAAGCAACCTCTATGTATATTAAAGAGAAGCTCAAGTCTGAGAATACCAAGCGGCTGAGTATTAACCAACCGGAGATAAAGATCACTCGACTTGCCTACGGTCTTCCCATGGGAGCGAATCTTGAGTATGCAGACTACATGACACTGAAACGTGCGCTTGAAGGACGGAACGAATATTAATGTTATTTGAGCGTTGCGGCTATCTCAGCGGCAATGGAGACTTCTTTCAGTTTTGGGAACTGTTGTGCAGGCTTCAACGGAATCGTATTGGTTGTATAGAATGCCTTGAGCGATGATTCTTGTATTCTCCCTGGCGCCTTTGTTGAAAAGTCATGGTGCGTGATCGCTGCGTACACATTCTTTGCGCCACGATCGAGGCAGAGGTCCGCCGCGTGAATAATTGTTCCACCTGAGGTGATAATATCGTCTACGAGAACGGCATTCTTTCCTTTCACATCGCCGAAGATATCAAGTGCGGTGCTTTGGTGAATCTTGTCCTGATCGCGCTTCTTCTCCACGATCACCAGATCATACTGTTGGTCTCCAAACAAAGCATTCCCAAAAGAACGTGCTCGCTCGATTCCACCCTGATCAGGCGACACAACCGCAGTGTTTTCTGGAGTCGTTCCAGGATGATCTGCAAGGAACTGCTTTGCCATACTCCCAAGTCCTGAGAGGTGTGTAAACGGTACCGAGAATACTCCCATCAATCCCTCATCGTGAATATCGAAGGTGATGATTCTGGTAAATCCAAGATGCTCAAGAAGATCGATGACAACATGAGCCGACACTGCTTCACCTGGTCGGTGTTGAATATTTTGCCGTGCGTACCCGAAGTACGGAATAACTGCCGTGATATCCTTTGCCCCTTCCCGCTTCAGTGCATCACAAAAAAAGAATAGCTGCATGAGGGAATGGTTGGTTGGATTTGATGTGGGTTGAATAATAGCAACCTTCTTGTCGCGTACGTCCTCAAGCACGCGAACGCGTGCCTCCGAGTTATCGAATCGAACTACCTCGGTTTTTCCAAGTGAGGTATGAAGAAGTTTCGCAACTTCTTTTGAAAGTTTGGGATGAGTGGTTCCAGAGAATAGCACCATATTACTCTTCCTGACTCATACTCATGAGTGTTCGAGCTGCCTGTTCCTGTGTTTTTTTAACAGCTTCATTGATTG
>CAYOIN010000027.1:0-5227 GCA_964404095.1 uncultured Gammaproteobacteria bacterium
GAACTGGTTGATTACTTCGGTCGCTCGTGACAACCCCCATACCTCAAGCGCGGGTACCAAGAACACCACAAGCAGACTCCAGCGAACCACTTCCAGCAGTACTTCCTCCCACAGCTTTACCTCGGACTTATCCATCAACCTCGCAGACTGAAGTGCGTTCTCAAACTTAGCCATTGCAAATAATGACTGCAGTAGCCGTTTGAGAAGATTTGAAACAATCAGTCCGATGACGAGAATGAGGAGTCCTGAAAAAAAGTTCGGAAGTCCATTCACTATACTTTTCCAGAAGCTGAACAGTATCGCGTTTAATGCGTCAAACATGTATCTCACCTCCTTTCTTAGGTGAAATAGTCATAGAGTGATATTGTCGCGCTGTTTGTTGATTCATCAAAGAGAATCGATATAACGCCGACTGAAAGTTTAGAGTCCTTTTTCCCCTTTTGCAAGGCGTATTTTTCTGCCAGTCGAAGAAGCTTCAGTTGCTTCCGTCGATCCACCGCTTCGTATGGTTCTCCATACTGGAGCGAGCTGCGTGTCTTTACCTCAATAATAGTAAGGATGAGATTTTTTTCTGCGATGATATCGATCTCGCCGTCCGGTAACCGTACATTTCGATCGATAATACTAAATCCCTTCTTACGCAGGAAGGTTACTGCAAGATCTTCTCCACGCTTGCCCAGTTGAAGAGTCTTTGACATACCACAAGTGTAGCAGGATGACTGAACTGAGTTTATGATCTCTTGAAGATCTTCTTTCGGAGGTTCTGGTCAGAAAGACCACGCACAAAGTAGGCTTTTGCTTTTTGGAACTTCGCCTTCTTTGCGAGTTTGATATCTGAGATAAACGGTGAGCTCAGGGGGATAATGCGCTCGACACCAATCCCAGATCGTGTGATTCTTCGCGCGGTGATCATCTTTGCAGCTTCGGTTGCACCACGGAACTTAATAAGCATTCCAGAAAACTTCTGGATTCTCTCCTTATTTCCTTCCTTGATTCGGTAGAAGATATCAAGCATGTCGCCGATTGCGAAGCTCTTATCTTTGTAGGTAATGCTGTTTGCCATGGTTAAATTATAGCATACACTCGCCCAATTTGACTACTTTGTAGCGTGTTTTGCCGCTGCACCAATGAACGCGGTGAAGATAGGATGAGGGTCAAGCGGGCGACTACTGTACTCTGGATGGCCCTGTGTACCGATATAAAAGGGGTGCATATCTTGCTTGAGCTCGATAATTTCCACAAGGTTCTCAGCCTTAGAGCGACCACTGATGACGAGACCGTTCTTCTCAAACTCGTCCGCGTACTCATTATTAAATTCATAGCGATGGCGATGTCGAATGACAACCGAATCCTTTTTATAGATTTCGTGTGCAAGCGTATTCTTCTTTATCTTCTCCTCCCAGCCTCCAAGTCGCATTGTTCCCCCGTACGCGCGTTTGGCAATAAGTGATTTCTGGTTCTCGATGATATGAATCACGGGATGTTTTGATTTCTCATCATTTTCGGTCGTGTTTGCATCTTTGTAACCGAGGATGTCTCGGGCAAAGGAGATTACTGCCAACTGCATCCCGTAGCAGAGACCAAGATACGGAATCTTGTTCTTTCGAGCGTAACTAGCAGCGGCGATCATACCTTCGGATCCTCGATCGCCCCATCCAATCGGGACGATAATACCATCTGGCGTACCGATGATTTCTTCGCCCTGCTTCTCTACCTTTTCAGCATTGATGGTGTTTACGGTGATCTCAACATTCTCACTCCAGCCTGCATGGTCGATCGCATCGAAGAGTGCAGCATAGGCATCCTTCAGTTGATAGTTTCCAGTTCCGAAGTACTTACCTACGATCGCGATCTCAACTTTTTTGGTTTTTGGTTTCTTTATCGTTGAGACGAGAGCTTTCCACTCTGTTAAATCAGGCTTTTTTACCTTCAGTCCAAGCTTCTCCATGATTCGCTTCTCGAGCCCTTGCTCAGAGAGGATGAGCGGGATTTCGTATACATGCGGGACATCGGGATTCGAGATAATATCTTCGGGGTGCATGTTGCAAAAGAGTGCAAACCGATCCTTTCGTCGCTGATCAAGTGACTGTTTTGATCGTGCAATAATGAAGTCCGGCTGGATTCCCATCGAGTTGAGGGTTCGTACTGAAAGCTGCGTTGGCTTCGTCTTTGGCTCACCAAGATGGCTCGGTCGTGGAACATAGCTTACATGGATATGTACGACGTCGCCAGGGTGCTTCAGGGTGAGGATGCGAGATGCTTCGTAGTAAAATACATTTTGATACTCACCCGCCGTACCTCCAAGTTCGATGAGGACGATGTCGGCATTGTGTTTCTTTCCAGCGTGCTGAATTCGAGAGATGATTTCGTTGGTGATGTGTGGAATTGCTTCAACATCCTCACCGTGATACTCAAATCGTCGCTCTCGATCAATAACGGTCTTGTAGACCTGGCCGAGGGTCATGAAGTTATCCTTCCCCATGTTCTCACCAAGAATTTTTTCATAAGTGCCAAGATCCATATCTGCCTCGGTCCCGTCCTCACAGAGGAATGGATCACCGTGTTCAATGGGGTTGATGGTGCCTGCGTCTACATTGAGGTAGTTCTCACATTTGATGGGGGTGACTCGATAACCTGCGTTTTTAAGAAGAAGTCCGACCGATGCAGAAGTGAGGCCCTTTCCTATGCCCGAGATGACGCCTCCTGATACAAAAATGTACTTCATGCCTTCACTAATTTGTTCCAGCCAAACTCAACATAATCACATTTCGGATAGTTTGAGCAGCCGTAGAACTTTCGTTTTGCTTTAGAATATCTTACCACAACATTCCCACCACATTTAGGGCATTTTCTGTCCTTAACGACATAGAGAAATGGCTTGGTGAACTTACAGTCAGGATACCCAGAACAGGCATAAAACTTGCCAAACTTTGAGAACCGAATCTGGAGTGGCTTTCCGCAGTTGGGACAAGGTACTGCATCCTCTTCCTTTACCTCTATCTTTTCGGTATTCTGCTCCTGCTTTGTGAGAATCTCAGCAAATGGAGTATAGAATCCCCTGAGAACATCTAATAGCTTCTGTGTCCCTTCTGCAATGTCGTCAAGGCTCTGCTCAAGCTTTGCAGTAAAGTCGATGCTGAACAGTGTCTCAAACGCTGATGAGAGATAATCACTAATTGCGGTTCCAAGGCTCGTTGGTTTGAGATAGCGTCCATCCTTGTCGACATATGCTTTTTCAACGAGAAGTGAGATGATCGGCGCATAGGTTGACGGGCGGCCAATCCCGTTTTCCTCGAGGGTCTTGATGAGCGAAGCTTCACTGTAACGGTACGGCGGTCGGGCTTCCTTTGACTCTACGTTGAGCTCCTTCAGTTCAGCCGCACTCCCCTTCTGAACAGTAAGTCCTTCAGCATGCTTCTTACTAAACTCGGGTGAAAGGACACGTAAAAAGCCATCGAATACGACCTTCTGTGCTTCAGACTCAAATACATACCCCTTTGATCCGGTGAGGGTAAGTTTGTACTGAATGAGCGATGCTTCCTTCATCTGTGTGGCGAGTGCTCGATTATAGATGAGCTCGTAGATCATCTGCTGATTCTTATTCAACTTCTTTTCCTTTGCAACGACCGTTGGGGTATTCTCGATTCTCGTTGGTCGAATAGCCTCATGCGCTTCCTGTGCAGAGGCCGACTTTGTTTTGTAGCCTCGTGGCTTTTCAAGTGCATACTCTTTGCCATAGGTCTCTGCAATGTAGTCCTTAGCTCGGAAAACGTAGCTTGCCGAAAGATTGAAGGAGTCGGTTCTATGGTAGGTGATTAAGCCACGCTCATAGAGATCCTGTGCGATGCGCATAACGATCTTGGAGCTAAGACCATAGCGATTAATTGCGTCCTGTTGCAGGAGTGAGGTAGTAAACGGTGGAGGCGGATAGCGGACCGCATCTGATTCGGACACATCGGTGACAGTGTAGTGATCATCGGTCATTTCAGTTCGTAGCTTCTCCATTTCGTCCGCGGACTTGAGACCTTTTGTGTAGGTGTACTCACCCGAAAATAGCTTAATTGTTTTCTTCTCTTCGGTTGGTGTTTCATTGATTCGAACCAACTTCGCTGTAAGCTCGTGGGAGTCAGCATTGAACAGGCCAGATACAACAGCAAACTGATCCTTCGGGAATGCGAGAACCTCCTTTTCTCGCTCCACAACAAATCGCAATGCAACGGTCTGAACGCGACCAGCAGAGAGCCAGTTTTTGGACAGTTTCTTCCAGAGAAGGGGCGAGAGCTTGTATCCAACAATACGATCGAGAATACGCCGTGCTTGCTGCGCCTTCACGAGATCGAGTCGCAGTTCATCGGTATGTTCGAGCGCCTCTTTGAGTGCTTTTGGTGTAATTTCATGAAAGATAATTCTTCGAACTTTCTTTTTGGATTTTTCAGGCGTAATTTCTGGCCAATCCTCATTAAGAAAGTCGAGGATGTAGGCTACATGGTACGATATCGACTCTCCTTCACGGTCTGGATCTGTCGCGAGGATGATTTCATCATGTTCCTTTGCCAGCTTTTTGAGTTCGGTAACAACCTTACTCTTGTTCGACATGATTTCATACTTCGGCTTAAAATCGTGCTCGAGATCGATACTTAAACTTTCTTTTGGTAAGTCTCTGAAGTGGCCCAGTGTTGCGAATACAAAGTAATCGGTCTTATTCTCGGCTTTCAGAATGCGGTTGAAGGTGCGTGCCTTCGTCGGTGACTCAACAACAATCAGTGGCATATCATATTATAAATGATGAATTAGCAAATAAGAGCAGGCTGTTGACAATGGTCATGTCCTTGCTATGATGTCCTTATGGAACGAAGCAGATACTGGGCAGAGAGTGTTGGAACCCGTATGCCAAGGCGTGAACGACATCCGGCAAGGAGAGTATATCTGAGCGGATCGAGTAACCGACTCGCAATTGAATTTTCCGATAGAGATCGGAAAGGAAAACCTGAGAAGGTAGTTCGGGTCACTACTCCAAACGCACACTTCACCAAACAGAGACTTTTTCCGGCCAATCGACAAGGAATACGAGAGATGCGAGCGCACCTGAGCAACAACAATCTTCCCCCTTTTCGGTTTGCTGGGCATAGAGTTCGAGCTGTACGACTTGCGAAATAAGTCGTGTGATTATGTTGCTCGTTTCCGCTTAAGCTTCAGGAGTTTGGAGTCTACAACTGCTCTTCTGAGA
>CAYOIN010000028.1:0-4473 GCA_964404095.1 uncultured Gammaproteobacteria bacterium
AAAAAGAGGTAGAAGGTAGAAAAATCAACGTAAACTTTGCAAAACCACGTGAAGAGCGATCAGATTTCCGAAATGGAGGTCGATAATATCGAATCTTCCACGTACGCAGAAGCCGACCGATTGGTCGGCTTTTGTTATATTGGGAGTCGAAATGCCTTAATCTTCTCAAAAATTTTGAGCACTTCCTTAAAGAGCTTGGTGAGAGAAGCTCTTCGTTTCACCGATTCTTTTCTACTGTGTTTTTTTACAAAGCGGACCACATCCAGAAAATCCTGTCGCTCTTTCTTATTCGACATGGTAATGAGCTTTGCGAAGGTGTAAATCTCATCTTCAGAGGCGGCCATGTTCATTCCGTTAAACATCAAAAATACACCGGTTGCAACGATCGAGATGCGTTTATTTCCATTGTTGAAGGGATGAAATTTATTAATAAAGTAAAAGTAGCATGCGGCTTTGTCGTAGAGCGAAGGATACAGTTCGCGCTTATCGAAGGTTTTTTTGGGGGTATTAATAACGCTGTCGAGCTTGTCGAAATACGTCTGTTCGAATACCGGCACAGGGTCGTTATGCTTCTTGAAAAAGGACTGAAGTTCGGTACAGATTGTTCTGAAGTCCTCAAGTGTGAGGTAGACCGTCTTTGCCATTATTCCTTCGAGAGCTTGCGTAATGTCTTACCGTATTTTTTGATCATGTGTCGGGTGTATTTTTTCGTCTTGTGTTCTCGAACCTCCGGAGCGAACCAGAGCTGAGCCACGGCCGTTTTAATTCTCTGAAGCGTTTGCATGATCACGTGTGTACACAGTATAGCAAATGTATATTCTATAATGAATATATGACACTTACCCAACTTTCAGAGTATCTCCGGAAGTATTACCCTTACGCAATTCTCGGAACACTCTTTTTCTTTATTATCTTCTACTCAATTCAACTCGTCGGTCTCATCCTCGAGTCACGAAGACCGGCACCGATTGCAATTGATCCGGTTTTTAATCAGCTGAAGCGCCCTTATCTGAGTGAGGCTACACCGAGTGGGAACATCAGGTATGTATTCGATACGATCGCTGGAGAACCGGAGACCGCGACCAAGACCGCAAAGGTGTTTTTTCTTCCCCAGGCAGAGACAAAGTTTGGTTATCGAGAACGACTCTACCTCATCGCCAAGTCACTCGGCTTCAATACCGAGGCAAATGGATATCGATTGGTAGGAAGCATGGCGACCTTCAACGAACCGGCACAAAAGCTCTCGATTGATATCAAAAACTTTAACTTCGAGTACAAATACAGCATTGAAAGTGATACAACCCTCTTTGACTCGGTGAGTATTCCGACACAGGACGAGAGCGTAAGTAAGGCGATCGAGTTCCTGCAAAAGGCAGGCCGGTATCCAGAAGAGCTTGCGCAAGGGAAGACAAATGTGTTGTACCTGCGATACAGTCCAGAGAATAACTCCATGGTCTTCGTCGACTCGAATCTTCGCGCGAATGTCGTTGAGGTGGATTTCTATCGACCGGACATCGAAGCCCAGCCAAATACCCTTCCGGTGGTGTCTCCGAAGTACTTTAATAGTCAAAACTATGTCTTGATGATGTTTCGTCCTGATGGGTCATATAAGGTGCTTCGAGCGCAGGTGAAGTTCTTCGATCGCTCCTCAGATCAGATTGGCGTCTATCCCATTCGAAGTGGTGTGGAAGCCTTCAATGACCTAAAGGCGGGGAAGGGTTTTATCGTGTCTGGTCAGATTGGGGCGACTGCCACGATTAAAAAAATGTTCCTTGGATATTTTGACCCCGACGTATATCAGGAGTATCTTCAGCCGGTCTATGTCTTTATTGGAGATGACGACTTCGTATCGTATGTGCCAGCTGTAAGTAGTGAGTATCTCGTTGAGTAATGTTACCGCGAGATAAAGACAGTGTTTCCGTCGATCCAGGAAACTAAGGTAGCGGTGTCTGCAAATCGATCAAGACTACCTAGTACGACGATGATAAATTCATGACCATCTTTCGTTCGATAGAGACTTATCAAATTCTCACCTGATTCCGGCGTATATCCCGTTTTCAGACCGCCAACTCCTGGAATCTCTCCAAGTAGTTTATTCACATTCACTAGTTTGTGGAATATCCGATACTGCGTATCCGAGATCTCGATCTCCTTTGTGGATACAATTTTTGCGAGGTACGGGTTATTCAAAAGCTCTCTACTTGCCAACGTCAGATCGTATGCACTGGAGTATTGATTCGGATGATGGAGTCCGGTAGGGTTCTCAAACTGTGTGTTACGCATGTGGAGCGAACGAGCTTTTTCGTTCATTTTTTCAACAAAGTTGTTTACTCCATCAATCTGAGCCAACGCCTGCGCCGCGTCATTTCCTGAGTGTACGAGAATACCGTAGAGAAGATTCTCAACTGTGATCTGCTCACCAGGGAGCAGTCCCATGGTCTGGCCATCCTCGAAGGACGATTGAATCGTGACAACGCGATCGGGTTTGTAGAGATCGTACGCAACTAAGGCAGTGAGAATCTTTGCTGTAGATGCCGGGAACCACCGTCGATGGGCAGACTTTTCATAGACCGGAGTAAAACTTGTTCGGTCAACGACATAGACCGATGTGGCGGTTGTTTCTGGGAGCACAGATGTGGTGCGAACTGGGATAGGATTGTTTGCGTACGCGATCGACCGATCCTGATTTTCAAACAGCGATCGGTGGTAAGAGAAGGTGTGGATGAGCGTCGAGTCGCCAGGATAAAATAAGAACAACAACGAAAGCAACACGAACACGATGATCGACCGAGTTTTCATGATTGTTTTTTGGAGAGTCTCATGTCGACTCGCTCCATATCGCGTGGGAACAGTGAGCTCTCACGTACATTTCCAAGATCGAGGAGCTGCTTGGTCACGCGTTCGAGTCCAAATGAGAAGCCGCCTTCAGGTGGCATTCCGTACTTGAATGCCATAAGATACATCTCAAAATCTGCGGGGTTCATACCGCGATCGGTAATCACCTGCACCAGTTGATCGTAGTTATCAATTCTTTGACTACCGCTGCTAATCTCAAGTCCACGGAACAGCACATCGTAGCTCAAGCTATACTCAGGGTCTGCTGGATCGGGCATAGTATAAAATGCGCGCTTTGCCGTGGGGAAGTGGGTAATGATTACGAAATCGGACTGATGGTGTTCGCGAGCCCATTTACAGATATCCTGTTCGTCCTCAGGAGAGAGGTCTTTTTCATTACGTACATCTCGACCAAACTCGCGAAAAATAACTTCCTGCGCATCGCGTAACTTAAGGCGAGGAGCTTTTCCAAATAACACATCTCGATGTGTAAATTCTTCAACAATACCCTTACATGTCTTTTCAGCATGTCGCACCATCTCCGTACCTACCTTTTCGAGGAGGTCAAGCAGCTGATCGAAGGTAACAAATCCAAATTCACAGTCCATCTGCACTGTTTCTGCGAGGTGTCTCGTCGTCACCGATGGCTCGGAGCGATATGCGTGAGAAATTGTGTAGACACGCTCAAGCGCAGGGACTAGCATCTGTTTATACAACTGTGGACTCTGGGTTAGGGTTGCGGTGTGGTCATAGTACTTCACCTCAAAGACCTCGGCTCCTCCCTCTGTAGAGCTTGCCGCAAGCGTGGGAACAAAGATTTCGGTACAACCAAGTTCGGCGGCGACGCTTCTAAACCCTTCCGCTATCGCATGCTGTACTTTAAATATTTTTTGAACCTTAGGATGGCGCAGCGTGAGGGTCCTATTGTCAAGGAGCACTGGTAAGGTAAGACCAAGATCTTCTTTTGCCATATCGAATGGAAGTGTCTGAGATTTTGACACGAGGGTAACCTCCGATGCCTCGATCTCGATCGACCCATTCGGGAGCTTTGGATTGATGAGTTTTTCTGGTCTCTGCTTTACAACACCACGTACACAGACGACATCCTCAGGTGAAAACGACGCTGCCTTTTCATCTGCCACCACCTGTACAAGACCGGTGGCATCCCGAAGGTCAAGGAACACAATCTTTTTATGGTTTCGGATGGTGTTGACCCAGCCATAGAGCGTGACATTTTTTCCGATGAACTGTGGAAGGGTTGAGAGGGCTATTTTTTCCATGGGTATATTTTACAACTTATTCGGTCGGTTTGTCGTGCTTTGACTTGAGAGAAAGCGAGTTGGTCGAGGTGATCTTCTGGCCAAGTGATCCGATATTTCGTGATACCTGTGAGACCTGATTCATCGCATTGGTGAGATGCCGATTGAGTACCCCCATCGACTCATCAACCTTTTCATAGTCTTTCTTCATCGACTGGAGGATTGCAAGAATTTCTTTTGCCTGCGACTGTATTTTCTGTCCCTCATAGGACATGAGAATTGCCTTCATATATGCGTAGAAACTCATTGGAGAGACCGGGAGAACTCGCAACGATCCGGCATAGTCATAGAGATCGGAGTCGTTGATAATCTCGTAGTA
>CAYOIN010000029.1:0-3789 GCA_964404095.1 uncultured Gammaproteobacteria bacterium
TCAACACACTTCAAGGCACCATTATCGATAAGAACGGAGAACAAGCACTTCCAGGCACCAATCGATTAAAGAGTGGTGTCTGTGGTGCTGGGATTAAGTGGGCAGGGCTCGATATGGTAAGACGTCTCAATACGATTCGACAGAAGAAAAACTATCGATTTTCGATCACCGGAGTCGGTGGCGTAACGACACCCTAGGACTATTTCCAGTATCGAAGAGCAGGGGCAGATGTAGTTATGAGTGCTACAGGAGCGATGTGGAACCCCCGTCTTGCACTCCAGATTAAGAAGGTCGTAGAGAAAAAAGTGAGCCTCGCTTGAGAGGATGTAGTCGACCGCGACTAAATACTACCAAGTCGCGCAGAATAACTCTCTCTACCTGGTACTGCAACCGCCAACCTTCAAACGGTGACCAACTGCATTTCGTGTAGAGCCGCGATCCTCGGACGGTATATGGCTTTCTTGCAACCTCGATATATGTATTTCGCTGCTCCGGCAACCGAAAGATTGCTCGTGGATTTATGGAGCATTTTTGGATGATCTGTTCGAGTGATATTCGCTTCTGATCCATGGCGGTGAGGAGGAGTGGTAATGTTGTTTCGAGACCAGGAACACCAAACGGCGGATGCATCGATTGTTTTTCCTTTTTGGTATGTGGTGCATGATCAGACTCAATTACATCGATTGCATCGAGATGATCCCAGAGAAATTTCTGATCCTTTTTCGTTTTCAGCGAAGGCTTCATAAGACCAAATGAGCCCAGCTTCTTGAGATCATGTTTCGTTAGGAATAGGTGGTGTGGACAGACTCCACAGGTAATAGGCAGCCCTCTTTTTTTTGCTTTCATAATTGCGGTCAACTCTTTTTCAGAGGAGACGTGGCAGATATGCGTGGGGTGCGGGATCTCAGTGAGTACCTTGGTTACCTCCGGCATAACATCGTCTTCCGCATGAAGTAAAATTGGCTTCGTCTTGGTAAGCCGGTGCCATGCTCGGTAGATCTCTTTCATATGCGGTACATCGATGATGAATCCTCCCGTTGTATGATTTAGATATAACTTCAGTCCGGTCACCGTTTGATAGATCTTCTTGAACTGATCGGTATTGTCTCCGAGAGAGCCAAAATGGAATCCGAGATCGCTGGAGATTCGATGCTTGGCTCGTGCCATCTTATCCTTCAGAGCACGAAGTGAAATGATTGGGTCGAGGTTGTTCGGCATATCGAGGATCATCGTAAACCCACCGGCAATAGCCGCCCTCGTTCCCGTCTCAAAATTCTCCTTCTCTGTCTGCCCTGGCTCGCGAAGGTGTACATGAATATCGATGAGCCCAGGTAATCGAATAATCTCGCTCTTATCCGATGTATTCATGCCGTGCTTTGACAAGAAGGTCTTCTTCTTTCTTTGCATAGATAGACTTTACAAATAACTGTGCTTTCCGTAGGTTGGTGATAATATGGACATTAAAATCAACCGCCGCTCGCCTCATTTCGGTATGATCGTCAAGATCTTTTTTCGTATTAACATCGGTCACACAGACGACCATATCTACCTTCCCCTGTTCGAACAACGTGAGAATGTTCGGCTGGTTCATATCCTGAATTTTGTAAATCTTCGTCGATTTGATGCCATGTTCTTTGAGGAATCGGTGGGTGTTTCTCGTTGTGTACAGTGGAATTTGCATCTGTTGAAGTCTGAACGCAGTCGAAAACAGTGACATCTTATTTTCAATCCCATTTACGGTGAGAAATACTCCTTTGCGTGGTGCTCGCTCACCAACGCTGAGGATTGATTTATAAAAGGCCTCGTACACATCCTCGCCGTAGGTAGCAGCTTCTCCGGTGGATGCCATCTCAACATGGAGTACAGGATCTGCACCTGCCAACTTACTAAAGGAGAACTGCGCCGCTTTCACAAGAACATGATTTGGGTAGCTTACCTGAATTTTCCGACCCTTATGATAGTAGGCGTCTACAATAAGCTTTGCAAAGTTGACTCGTGTACCCCGAGAGATGAATGGGAATGTTCGTGATGCACGAGCATTCATCTCAATAATGAAGACGTCACTGCTGAGCCCGAGAAACTGAAAATTGAATGGCCCGGTAATCTGTAATTTTTTGATCAGCTTCTCGGCTGCGGCCATTACGCGCTTCTCGGTCAACAGGTAGACTCGTTGCGCCGGATATACAATTGTCGCATCTCCTGAATGTACCCCAGCGTCTTCTACATGCTCACTGAGCGCTGAAATGAGAATCTCACCATTTTGTGCGACACCATCAAGCTCAATTTCTTTGGCATGCGTATAGAACTTTGATATCGCAATCGGATGTTCTTTACTGATGAGAGTTGCCTTAGCAATATAGGTTCGTAGTTCTTGTTCATTATTGCAGACATTCATCGCTGCTCCCGAAAGCACATAGGATGGTCTGATCAGTACCGGGTATCGAACCTTCTCAGCAAAGGTAATTGCTCCTTTCATTGTATCGACTTTACGCCAAGGAGGTTGCTGGATTCCGAGTCGATCGCAGAGAGCTGAAAACTTTGTTCGATCCTCAACAAGATCTAGTTGTTTCGGCTGTGTTCCGATAATCGGAATATGGTGTTCGTGGAGTGCTCGAACGATATTGTGAGGAGCCTGTCCACCGACCGATACCACGACCCCCTGCGATTGTTCGAAGTCATAGATATCGCAGACACGCTCATCCGACAGTTCTTCAAAGTACAGGCGGTCGGACATATCGTAGTCGGTAGATACAGTCTCTGGATTGCAGTTAATGATGATTGTCTTCTTTCCGTATTTTTGGAACTGTAGCGTTGTGTGCAAACAGCTCCAGTCAAACTCCACCGATGAGCCGATTCGGTACGGCCCCGAGCCGAGGACGATTACCGCCTTGTTGCGTATTGGCTCGACATCGTGATGATTTCCGTTGTACGTTACATACAGATAGTTTGTTTTTGCCGGTACCTCACCGGCAAGGGTATCGATCTGGAATATCGAGGGGAGAACCTTCAGTCGTCTTCGAAGCATGCGAATGTCATGTGGTGTTTTATGGACACTGCAGGCAATACGCCGATCTGAAAAGCCAAGTTGCTTGAGAGTAAGTAGAAATGGTCGATACGCGACCTTGCCAGGGTGACGTTTGAGCACCTTCTCATGGTCGACGATATTTTTCAGCCGGTGGAGAAACCATGCATCAATTCCGGTGAGAGAATGAAGTTGTTTTACGGTGTAATTTCGCTTCAGTGCATCTACCGTAGCAAACAACCTACGTGTCGTCGGGTTTGTGAGATGATGGAGGAGTTCCTTTGTCGTCTTTGGCCTCCGGTAGTCGGTGATACCATCACGGCCGAGATCGAGCATTCGAACCGCCTTTTGGATTGCTTCTTCGAAGGTTCTTCCAATCGCCATTACCTCTCCAACCGACTTCATACTTGAACCGAGCTTGTTCTCTACGCCTTTAAACTTCTCAAAGTCCCATCGTGGCAACTTAACAACGATGTAGTCAAGGGCCGGCTCAAAAAATGCCTTTGTCACCAACGTAACTTTGTTTTCAATTTCGATCAGCGATCTGCCGAGAATGAGCTTTGCTGCGATATAGGCGAGTGGGGAACCGGTCGCTTTCGATGCAAGTGCTGATGATCGAGATAATCGTGGATTTAGCTCGATGACATAGTACTCAATCTCCTTCCCGTTCGCTGGCTTTGGTGCAAGCGCGAACTGAACGTTGCACTCGCCCACAATATTGAGACTGCGCACGATGCGAATTGCGACCGCTCGAAGCTGGTGATATT
>CAYOIN010000030.1:0-3290 GCA_964404095.1 uncultured Gammaproteobacteria bacterium
GGCTTCAGGCACTCTATGAAGATCCACGAATGCAGATGGGTAGCAAATGGATGAGGCATGTCCCCGCAGCTGTTCATGCGCAGGGTTGGACGACACTACTCCTTGGGCAACGATTTGATCGTTCCTAGTAACCCTTCTCATGCGCTCTTTGATCGACGAAGTTCGGTCACGATGATATTGATCGAGAGGAGGAAGATAAAGACTCCAAGTTTCTGCGCGCTATAGATCTGATGCTGCATAACGAGAAACACCATCGCGAACAGCGAGATGAGAGCGAGATCGATAAAGGTTCTGATCCGAGGGCGAAAGAAGAGTACAAGAAAGATGTCAATGGAGTAGAGTACGAAGTACTGTTTTGGCGTTGGAAACGGAATGATAAGCGTGAGAATTAATACCGCAATGATGAGTAGCTCGGCTGAGCTCGCACTTAGAGATGGAGTTCGTTGATTGTTTTTTTTCATTGATGCTTTTTTCGAAAACGATAATATCCAACTGTCCCGATCCCGGTTATGACAATCGTCGCATAGTACAGCAGTAAGGATGACTCGAGCACCGACTGCTGACGGAACTCGAGCGCAAGCTCAAACGAACGGCCGTCTGTCGATGTGCGACAGGCTATTTTTTTGCAGAGCTCCCGCGGTTGGATGTACCACCCGTTTGCATATCCATCGACAACACTGTGACTGGAATCGGGCAGGTGATATGAGCTCTGTGCAACCATCCCGTTGAGGTTCTCATTCTGAATTGATCGATGAATATTTTTCGACACATAGTCGACTGATGTCGGTGTTCCGGTGATACGGACCGGGTAGGTACGCGACCAAGCAACTGACGAATGAGATGTTGTAGTCCCATCACCAAGCGTTGAGACAATCCCATCGCGAACGAAGGTTTTCAGTTCCTGTTTCGATGCCTTCCACCGGTCTTCAGGCACATTGTCAGCGGTCGAATTCTCAAGTAATTCTGCGGAGATACGTTCCGGTCGATAGCTCGACGCCCGTGCTTTCCAGTCAGCGTGGTAGGACTCCCGGAGTGCCACAAAGAAGGGCCCTGTAGCGTTGTGAACCCGCACCACATATTTTGTTGGATTGATTTTTTTGTACTCAAGTACCGGAGGCACCAACGGTGTAATAGTGTCTGTTGTAAACGGCGCTGTCCGCTTTTGGTCATTCTGTCGAGTGAGGACTACCATGGTATCGTTGTCTACCTGGGAAAGCAGCTCGGGCATACGCTGTAACGGCACGGAAGAGAGGAGTACCCGTAGCGGAGCCACAATCTGTGGGGTAAACATCTCGGGAGTCAGTTCGTACAGTTCGAACCAACGGTTTGCCGTAACAAGCGAGATCGTATGTTCGTCCAGATACTTTTGTATCTTCGCACGGGTTTGGTTGAGGAATCGATCGTCGGTTTCTTTTCGATACACTATGTAGCGTACATTCATCCGTGATGCGAGGTTCGGTAACCAGTTTGATGATGCGAGCGATGATGTATTCCAGACCGCACCATAGTTCCATGGTTTTCCGCGCTCTTCAAACGAACGCACCGACGCCATATTAATTGATGGTGACGAAAACAGCTGCGTAATAGGATCAAGGCCAATGTACTTCATCTTTGGTAGATTCATCCAACCGGGTGAGGAGATGACGGTGTAGGGAGTTTGGAGGAGCTTTCCATACACTCGTTCTGAATTGAGCTCGTTGGCAACATGGTAGTACTCATCTGGAATCTTAAAGATCGGCGAGTAACGCGCTGTGAGATACGACTCACCAGCGTTGTAGGAGAGTGCGTGATGCGTGACTAAATCGCCGCTAATGAGATGTCGATTGAATAGGACTGAGGCAGAAACGAGCAAGACAAGAAGGAGTCGAGAATGTTTGATACTCTGCAGGGATAGCGCAAAGGTCATAATACTGAAGTAGGGCACAAACAACAGCGACTTATCATAACTACGAACAGCTCCCATGAGCGCATTGCTAAATAAGAGCGATGTAATCTCTGGAGGGATGAGCCCCTTCCCTTTATTGAGGATAATAAAGGAACATACCAGAACAAAAAAGAATACAAACGACAGCTTCTTCTTTGATGCTGTACGAATGGAAAGTAAGGCAAGTGCAAAGTAGATCACGCTGAGCAGAATCGGGGCACCATTTTGTCGAGCAAAAAAATCAAAACTAAATAGGTAAAAGAACAGGCTTGAGAATGGAACGCTCTGCCAGGCAATCCAGTCATTGAGTACCGAACGATTCATCACCACGATATGTTCGGTGAGCGCAAGAACATTCGTAAACTGTGGAATGATGAGCGGTGATAAAAATAGTAACAGACAGCCGATGTAGATAAGTGTTTTTACAAAAAAATCTCGACTGAGCGAGAGTTCTTTAAACAGAAATAATGCGATGATGAAAAAGGAAAGGAAGATTTGTAGGGCAACAATGAATGCGAGATTCTGCATCCCGAATAAGAGAAGTGCTGTGGTGAGTGCAATGCCAGCGACGCGCGGTACCGTAATGCCGTAGTCATGGTACCAACGGTATACAGACGCAAAGAACACCGGAACAATAAAATAGAGATTGAGGTACGGTGTGAACGCCCAGCCTGAGTCAAAGGCGTAGAGTGTGTACGAGCTCATCGCATAGGCAAATGAAAGTCCGGACACTGCATGAATAGATATTTTTTTCCCCTGATCAAATAAGCGTAGCCCGATAAAGAATGACCAGAATGATAACGAAAGAAAAATCAGGTAATAAAAAAATGACTGTTGTGATACGGCAAGTGAGAACAGCGTGGCAAAAAAGTGAATTACACCGTACTCGACTCCATAGGCGAAAAAGTTCGCCGCATATCCTTCACCCTCATTAATCCAGGTGTACTGAGCAAAGTCCGCAAACTTATCAAAGTTAAAAATCTGTACCGCATCGCCACCTCCACGAATGTAGCCGAATGGGTGAACGTTCATGAAAGATATCCAGAGAAAGAGGAGCTGTATGAGTACCGGCACTACCCAGGGCGAGCGTTGAAAACGGTGCAATTGCTGCCGCACGGTATTTATAACGAGCTGCATAGGTGAATCTTTAAAGTTAGAACACGAGTAATTATAGAGTGCGGTTTCGCGAATGACAGTGTATTTGCTACTCCGCAGTTTGTGATAGCATAGGGTATGCGAGATTTTCTTGGGTGGGGTTTCCTCTTATGGTTCTTCGGATACATTCTCGGCATTGTTCTTTTTATGATGGTTCCTCCGGACTTGATTGGGTGGATTATTACGCCATTTGGCATTCTGATCACACTGT
>CAYOIN010000031.1:0-2908 GCA_964404095.1 uncultured Gammaproteobacteria bacterium
GGGTCTGGGTTGGGGGTCTGTGCAAAGTAGACGGCTTCGCGGAACACATAGAGAAGACAGCGATCCTGGACCTTTCCCACATGCTTATTCGATGCATCGAAGAGCGCTTGCGGATCCTTTCCTTTCAGATCTTCTACACAATGAATGCCGATATCTCGCAGATCCTGTGCAATGCTCTTCCCTACTCCTGGGATGGTCTGCAGATCTGAGTGATGACTCCTATCTTTCATTGGATTGGTCTCAAATATCGGAACTTGTCCCCGATTTTTCGGACTTGAGTAAAGCCGTTCTTTTCGTAAAATCGATGCGCTCGCATCATCTTCTCATGCGTATTCAGAATCATATCGGTATACCCATGCGAGCGTGCAAATTGAAGCGCGTGGTCAAACAGCTGTTGTCCGATACCCGATCCATGTTTATGTAGGTCAACGAACATGCGGTTCAGGAGTGCAATCTGGTCGCCGGCGTCTCGAACCGCGACCGTTCCGACAACGCGATCTCCATCAAGCGCTACCCAGAACCCTCCATTGCTCCCATAGACCTCAGGTATTCGATCCAGATCAGCATCATCAATTGGTGGTGCATCTTGTTCAAGAACGCCAATCTCACGGAGCGTGGAGTCGATCAAATTACGAACTTGTTCGGTATGTTCGGGCGAGAACGGTACGATCTGCGCTAGTGGTTCTTTCATTGTTTCGTTCATATCACAGTATACGAAGTATATACGATAGGTCGGTGTTGGCGCGGATCTGTTCTTTTTTTCGCACGCTCTGTTTGAGCGGGAGGATGAAGCATTCCGATTCTTTGTCGGGTCTGATCGGAAGCCTCGAGTTTAGATGTTGGGCTTTGGAGTTTGCGGTTGGGTTGGAGGAAGTGGTGTCGCACTCATGAGTTCTGGGGGGTGTTGAGCTGTGATATTCTGAGATGCGTGAGATTCGGGTGTTAGTTTTTTTGCAACCATATCGCACATCAGATCAAAAAGTTTGGGGTCCTCGGTCTTGGTAATAAGGTCAAAATTCAGTTTTTTATATGGGAAACTGTCAAAATGTGGTAGCAGTCCCATCCCGGTATCCTCATCTATAGCGTATGAAGTAGCGAGGAGCATTGATTCATCGGCTATCGAACGAGCTCCTGGATATCTGGAGCCTCTAATAAAGATATAACCGGGAGCGTAGCCAAACATACCCCAACCATCAGTGAGGTCGTTATTTATCTTTGGGCAAAAGAGAGTTCTATGCCAGTTATCAGGATCCTGATAAAACTTTCTTACCTCATCTTCTTCCCAAACTCGTTTTCTTAACTCGGGATTCCATGTTCCAGGTAGCTCTCTTGGCTGGATATCATTTTCGACAATTGCGACTGTCTGTTCCCTCGCAGCTATGAGATCTTCAAGATCTCCAACGAGATCATCTCCAACGCTAACCCCGCCACCCACTAACAGAGTTCCCTCCTTGTTTTTTCTTGGTTTCCACGCAGTGATGCGGGCGTTTAGTTCTGCTATAACCTGATCGGATACTGTTGGTGGTGTGGTTTCTCCGCCTTCTGGCATGAAGTTAAGTATAGGACTAAGGTCTCAACGATGCAATCGTCTGATTGAAGGTTGGATTACAAGATCCTGAGAATGTACTCGATATCGGTGTCGGCGCGGATCTGTTCTTTCTTTCGCACGCTCTGCTTGAGCGGGAGGATGAAGGATCCTGATTCTTTGTCCGGGAAGATCGAGGTCTGCCACGCAGTAGAGCCCACCGTTACCTCTACCTTTATTGCACCGAACCCCCTCCGAACCGGTGGGGTGAATAGCCGAATATCATCAGCGTATTTTTTGGGCACGGTGACAAAGTGCCAGCTCGAGGGACCAGGCCACATCCACACCCGTGACCGAAGGTTGAAGATCCGGTTGGTACTCATGTTATCGATGTGAGCAGCCTTCCCAACAACACGGTCGGCGCATGCCCTTTCGCATCTTGTCGAGTCCGACCATGATGCGACGTTGTCGTGTCTCCTCTTTCTTGGCGGAGGTTACCCAGCAGATCCATTCATTTCGTGCAAGAGGCGTGATATCCTTCCAGACCTCACTGGCTTTTCGATCACTAACGACCGCTTTACGAAGATCTGCCGGCATACGGTGTACCTGTTGTCGTACGTTCATATGGATATCTACAGTAACGATAATGTTCCTTTATTTTTCACGATATCTCGGTAGTTCCACTGAATCTTTGTTGCTTTTTTCAGCCAACGTTTGAGCGCTCCGGCATCAACTTCTGCTGCGTCGTTATAGAAAATTGAGGCGTCTTTATACTTCTCACCTCTGACGTTTAAGTCTGGTTCGTCAAAGTCAGCACCACTCCAGAACATGAGACGAATGCCAGGCTTCTGTTTGCTGTACCCGACTACCGGATTTCCGTTGAGGAACCAAACCGGTGCGCCGTGCCAGATCTTACTCTCGGCGTTGTGAAGATTGTTGTCTATTGTTTTCTGTAGAACCTCACACACCTTTTTATGAGCCACCGTTTGTGCGGCATGATATCCGTGAATTGTATCTGCAATTGCTTTCATTTTTGTTGTACGAGGCCACCGATAATTCGATGAAAGAATACGAGCTCGTTCTTGTGCTTGATCTCTTCATATCCCGAGAACTCCTCCACCGTTCCTTCTTGTGTGTAGGTATAGGACCAGTCGCCGCTGTTGAGGTGCGCGGGTCCACGAAATGACCGGAACGATGAGTCCTCGGTGAGAAACGCCTTCTTGAGAAAACCGAAGGTCTGAATCGCGAAATCAGGATCTTTGACCGTCATTCCCCCACCATACGATGCTATCCAGACAGGCTTGTTCTGATACCGTACAATTTCCTGACCGCGAGATTTGTAGAATCCCGTGTAAGTGTCGGTATATTCAAAATCACCCTCGG
>CAYOIN010000032.1:0-2902 GCA_964404095.1 uncultured Gammaproteobacteria bacterium
TCTGCTACATCACGGTGACGTGGATCAAATTCAAAATCAACATAGAAAAAGTACTCAAATGGATTGCTCGGGAGTGGGCGTGACTCTATTTTCGTGAGATTCAGTCGGTGATCCGCGAATGTTTTCAGTGCTTGAAAAAGACTCCCAGGCTTATGAGATGTTGAGAATACGACCGATGCTTTGTCGGCAGTTACGTTTCGAGCTTCCTGTTTTGCAATGATAAAAAAGCGCGTGAAGTTTCGATGATCATCTTCGATATTTGTTAACAGGGGTGGAAGTTCATACATCACTCCTGCTTGAGGGCTCGCAATCGCCGCCGTCGTAACATCACCGCTCTCTGCCACCAGTTTTGCTGAGCCGGCAGTATCATTGACCGCAACCTCCTCCAGATGTGAGTATTGTTCAAAAAATATCTCGCACTGTTCAAGTGCTTTGGGATGCGAGTACACTCGTTTTATTTTTCGGATATCAGTCGCCCTTGTTAAGAGTGAATGCTCGATGCGAAGAGAATATTCGCCGATTACATACAGTGGATGATTGAACAAATTATCATAGTTCTCGTAGACGGAGCCCGCAAGAGAATTTTCGATCGGAAGAATTAAATAATCAAAGTCTCCATTAAGAAACTCGCCGCAGATTTTTTTGAACTTCTCTACCCTACCTTCGAGATTTGCGTCTTTTCCAAAGATACGAGCTGCAACAGAATAGCTGTTTGAGCCCGGAATGCCTTGGTATAGTATTTTTTTCATAGATCAACTCTGCTGGATGCGAACAGGGTTACTCGTGTTGGTTTCCCCTCTACTAGAATCGTTGTGTGTGGTGGTTCTTTTGGTGTGAGATTGATGCCATCATCTACTATCGCACTCGGTACCTCCGGAGTCTTAATCGGTGGTTTTTGTTTTTCAGTCATAAAAAAGAAAAACCCCGCCTTAGCGGGGTGCTTGGTAATACATTACTTCACAACCCGCCTCAGCGGTGCGTAAAGTAAAAAAATTCAGAATGGGTAACCTGCTTATGTTTCATAGGCATATGATACTTCACCGGTCATCGAATGACAAGAGAAAGTCGGTGAGAATTCGCTCATAGGTATCCAGACTACGGAGATCTACCCATTCAGAGTCGGTGTGCAGACCACCACCGATTGGGCCAAACTCAACACCGCAGATTCCCCGTTGATCAAAATGACGAACATCGGAAGCACCGTGTGCGCCTCTGAGAACCGGCGCCTGTTTCAGCACCTTCTGCGTTGCGTTACAGAGTGATCGAATATATCGATTCTCCTTGTTTGCGTTGTGTGCTGCTTCAGTAACGTCTACAGAAACAGTGACCAAGGAGCTGTTGAGTTGCGTGAGCTTTCGCTTCAGTCCGGCATATTCAGCTTTCGTGTACCGGATATCAAGCGTGCAACTACAGTTATCAGGAATCACATTCGATGCGGTGTTCGTTGTGTCGATCTTCGCAATATTATATGACGACCGCCACATGTTGGGTGATACTTTTGGGAATATTTTTTTCACCTTGACGAGCGTCTCACACATCGTGTCTACTGCATTCGACCCATTCCAGGGATAGGCACTATGTGCAGACCTTCCTCGAGTGAGTATGGACACCTTCATAATTCCCTTCGCTTTGTGTACAATCTCGAGCTGTGTCGACTCACCGCTGATCACAAAGTCTGCGCGCACACCTTTGCTCAGTTGGTGCTTCACACCGTTGGCGCCTCCGGTCTCTTCGTCGGTCACGATCTGTAACGCAATCGGGTATGTGAGAGCATCCGCCAGTTTTTGAAACACCTGTATCATTACCGCTGCACCAGCCTTCATATCCTGAGCCCCTCTGCCGCACAGCCTCCCCGCCTTAACAACCGGAGTGAATTGAGATCTGCTCCCTGGAACGACGTCAAGATGAGCATTCAGAATAATGGAAAATTTTGTTTTGTGACTGTATCGTTTGGAATAGAAGAGTGCGCTCGCAACATTGTTACTCTTAAATTGCTTGCATGCAAACTGTGAGCCGAGCATATCCTCGACCCAACTCACTGCCCGTTTACAGGCCTTCGTCTCGCCTGTTATCGATGGTATTTTCACAAGCGTCGAGAGAAGCTGTTGTGTTGATTTCATATCGATGCAATGAGATTTGTTACGCCGTTATGCTCGATGATTTGCTGCGCCTGCTTCAGTTGATAGTCGTGGATCGCCTCGGTGATTTCGACTGGACTCAGTCCGGACTCGAACATCGATACGATCACATCCGATATAGACCCCCGAGGATTCACAAGAAATTCGTCCAGTGTTTTTACTTCAGTCTCTTGACCAAGTCGTTCCATCCCATAACGAGCGAGTTGGACTAACTGTCGAGTTATGGCGTCGGGATAGTTCTTCGCCATATGATCTATGAAGTTTTGACCTTCATCGACGAGCGTCTGAATATTTGGGTCGTGCATGCCGCGGAAGTTATATCGATGACTCAGCTCCCGTTGCTTGTCCCAGTTTGTCATCGATGGAAAGGTTCCTTCCGCGAACTCTCGCGGGTACTGACCAGCCGCGAGCGCTTCATGCGCATAGATTCCGAGTAGTTGCAGGAATGCATTTCGCGAAACGAGTGCTACGATGTCCGGTGTCGACCCACAACCAACGAACTCGATTCGTCCGGTACGTTTGTCTGCGAGCTTTTCCATTGGCCCGTACGCCATACGAATACGCACTCTCCCATGTGCCGCAGGTTCCTGTTGTACTCCGCTTTCGGACTCAAACGCCGTAATATACGATGCGCGGTCGAGTCGGTCTGCGGTTCCGTCGATCATCGCCGAGGTCACGGTGTCTCGCAGCCCCTGCGCATCCCGTACAAAGGGCGCAGGATAGGTAGTAGTCATCGCGTATCGCATCGCGGCTCGAGTATCCTT
>CAYOIN010000033.1:0-2810 GCA_964404095.1 uncultured Gammaproteobacteria bacterium
AAAACTATGCATTGGTTAGTCAATGCATAGATTTTTGAAGCTAAAATGCCTATTGACAAGCCATACGTAGTTTTGTTCTAATGAAAGTTAGATTTAAGAAAGCAAAATTTTCATGAGTACAAGCCCCACATCACAATCAAAAAAAAGCCTCGTTACCATCGGTAAAGCTTCTGAAATTTTGGGTGTATCGATCGATACCATTCGACGATGGGACAAAGCGGGCTTAATAAAGGCCTATCGTGAGGAAGAGGGGAAAGCTCGACGCTTCTCGATCGATGAGCTCCGAGCCATGAAGGCAGCAAAGCCGCTTACAATCTCCGAAGTTGCCGCTGAGTTAAACGTTTCGACATCCACACTTCGACGACTCGAAAAAAGAGGAGCTCTCATTCCTCAAAGAAACTCGATTGGCGAACGCGTATATTCACGAGACTCGGTAAAAGCGTTTATTGCGCGCTCTGCGCAGTCGCGCGAACTTGAAAAGCCAATTCTAGAGAGTGAATCGAGCATTGTGGCTCCACAAGAAGCAAAACAACCTCAGGTTGTCGAAATGCTGGAAGCCCCTGTTGCGGCATCGGTCGATAACGAAGTAGTAAACAGAGCGAACGTGAATAATCAGGTTGCGATTCCGGCACAGTCCGAACCTATTGCTCAGATTACAGTAGCACAGCAAGCAGAAGCTTCGAATAAAGCGGTTGCAGAGCCAGAAGAAATGCATGAAATTGACCGCGTCTATGAGGAAGGCATGCGTGCTAGAAGAGACGCCGGAGCTTCACAGGGACTTCGCTCACAGATCTTAACCGGTGTTCTCTCCGCTGGTTTTACCGCCATGTTCGTCATTATGTTCCTGAGCCTGAACGGATTCATGCAGACCGGCCGAAATAATCAAATTGCAAAAACAACAAACGTACAAAATGTCGTACAGAATAACGGCTCGGTACTCGGTGCAAACACGAGCAATAACTTCTTTGCAAACGCAGCTGAGTATTTCACAAGCCTCTTCTCTTCATTTGGCGGAACTAAAACGACATCGCAGAGATCGATCGCTCAGAATACTACGACCGACAACCTCAGTGTATCCGACGTCCAGGCGGTGGTCTCGAATGTCGAAGCTCGGGAAAACGAGACAATATACTTCGCGATACCGGCGACCTTCCTACAGGACATCAGCGCTCCGAATATTGTGTATAGAGTTACGGCCGGGACGGGGGTAACGATAACGGGGGATCCGCAAAACCCTGTGATTAACGCAACAACAGCCGGCACCGCCGGCGTTTCGTCGTTTCAGGGGTCAACCGGAGCGATCGGTCTTGTCGCGGGGTCTGGAATTTCGATTGATGGCTTAACAATAACCTCAACCGTATCTTCATCGACCGAGCAAACCTTCAAGACCATCTCGGTAAGTGGCCAGTCCGATGTAGTTGCGGATAGCTCAACCGACACACTTACCCTCACCGCGGGCTCAGGAATTACCATCACCACCGATGCGAGCGGAGACAATATCACCATCTCAAGCACCGGAGGATCGTCTACCTCAGGATTCACCGACAACGGCACCGTAATCAGCCTCACAACCTCCACCGATCATGTAACGCTTGGATCAACCACCGATCTTGCGAAGTTCGGTATCGACGGTCAGGCGGATGAAATACAGCTGCTCGTACAGGGAAATGGAACACAGACAGCAAGTCTGATTGTTGCCGAAACCTCGACCGGAACCGACGTTTTCACCGTAAGCAACTCTGGTGATGTGGTTCAGACGGGTTCTCTAACCATCTCCGGTGTCGGGACAGATATCACAACCGGAGCAGGTGAAGATCTCACGCTTGTTGCAAATGGTGGGGGAGTGATCAATTTGAATGATACTGTGGTTATCACCGGTACTACAGATCTTCAGGGATCGGTCGCTAACTCTACCGGAGTTCTCACGATCGCCGACGATATCGCAATAACGGGAAACACAACACTCGGCGATAACTCCTCAGATACGCTCACCATTAATGCCGGATTATCAGGAGCTGGAATCACTTTTGCCCACGCTTCGTTTGCGAACTGTAGTGCTCTCGAGACCGTCGGTGGAGTGCTTACCTGTGGAACCGACGACACCGGAGGAGCAGGTGCATGGACCGACGGAAGTGGGTATGTATATTTAACATCGAGCAACAACAACGTCGGAATCGGTACCTCAGCGCCCGGTGGAAAGGTACAGATCCTTGGTGATGCGGATGAGATTCAACTTTTGGTAACCGGAAACTCCACACAAAATGCCAATCTGCTCACGCTCGAGCAGAATGGTGGCACCGATGTCTTTACCGTTACTAATGCTGGAAATGTTGCTATTGCCGGAACCCTCAACGTAACCGGCAACACCACCCTCACCTCAGGAACCGCAACGAACTTCTCAACAACCGGCAACTTAACGGTAGCAGGGAACACCACCACCACCGGTTCTACCTCAACCGGATTCTTGAATGTCTCAACCAATGCAAATATCTCTGGTTCTACCTCCACAGGATTCCTCTCTGTCTCCACCAATGCGAATGTAACCGGATCAGCCTCTGTAGGATCCCTCACCATCGGTGGCTCCACCTTCACTAACTTTGCTGGTACCGGTCTCTCAGTCGCTGGCAATACCTTAGTAACCACCCTCGGTACCTCCATTGATAACTCTGAGCTCACCAACTCCTCAATCACCTTCGCCGGTGACCTTGGCTCCTCAACCACCACCCTAGGGGGAACTCGAACCATTGCAGGAGGAACCAATGGTATCGATACCTCAGACAACAATGCAGGTACCCTCACCATCAACTTTG
>CAYOIN010000034.1:0-2522 GCA_964404095.1 uncultured Gammaproteobacteria bacterium
CCTCCGGACTTGATTGGGTGGATTATTACGCCATTTGGCATTCTGATCACACTGTGGGTGCTCTGTAAAAAAATCAAGAAACATTCATTCTCATATTTTGTCAGGTTAGGTCTGGTGTGGGCAGTGATCGCAATCGTCTGTGATTACCTGTTCCTTGTTCGCGTGTTCCAGCCAGCTGATGGATATTATAAACTCGATGTCTATCTGTACTATGTGCTGACATTCACGCTTCCGTTGTTGGCCGGATGGAAGAAGAATATATCGGTGCAGGTTTAAGCAATCGATTCCTTGAGGCTACGCAGTGCATCCTCACTATAGATCGAAACCGGAATAACTCGATTCCCGGTTTTTTCAAGCTCGGCAATCTGCACCTTCACCGTCTCTTCGGAGGTGAGGTCGATTTTTGTCAGAAGGATAACCCGCTTCTTCTCGGCAAGGAGTCGGCTGTACTGTTCGAGCTCTTTCGTAACCACATCATAGTCCGCGCGAACATCCTTAGACTCAGACGATACGCAGTGGAGTAAGAGATCGACCTTTTCGATGTGTTTGAGGAATCGTGTACCCAGTCCTTTTCCCTGCGAGGCGCCTTCGATCAGACCGGGGATATCGGCAATCACCTTCCCCTGGAATACGCCAAGGTTTGGGGTGAGGGTCGTGAATGGATAGTCTGCGACACGTGCTTCAAGCGCGGTAAGCATGTTGATCAGGCTGCTTTTTCCTGCGTTTGGAAGCCCGATCAGTCCGTACTGAGCGATAAGTTTCATAACCAGCCGAAGACGTTTCTGTATGCCAGGAGTTCCCGGCTCAGCCTTCATCGGCGTTTGGTTGGTGGCGGTTTTGAGCGCGTCATTTCCTTTTCCACCTTTTCCACCACGTGATATGAGCGCCCGTGGGTTCACGGAATCAATCACGAACTCTCTCCCAGTATCCAGATCGGTGATGCTCGTATTGGGGGGAACCAAGAGGAGAAGATCATCGCCGTTTTTTCCGTGTTTTCGATTGGTTCCACCTCCCTGACCATTCTCGGCATGAAGATGAGGATTGGCAGCATAGTAGCGGAGGTCCTTCATATCGCGCGCGAGAACAGCATAGACTGCACCGCCGAACCCTCCGTTTCCTCCACTCGGGCCACCCTTTGCAGCAAAGAACGATCGTCGGCCTGATCCGCCATTCCCGGAACGTACAAGTATGGTTGCCTCATCGATCAACATAGAGCTTTATTATAATCTATTTCAGCATATTCCGACCGAGAACAGAGAGCGGTAGTTGATGTAGAAAAGGAGGTGTTATGACTTCTTTTTTCCCTCTTTTTTGATGGTTGTCCAGTGGTAGAGATAAACCGGCGTTCCAACCAGCACCATTGCTAGAGATGTGGAAAGCTGGCGTTTTCGCTGATCGGACTGTTCTTTGGTGTTGCGATCTCGAATCTCCTTTGCCGAGAGTGTTGGTTTTCCATCGACCGGCGTAGACTCAGGGTAGTAGGTGTACTCAGACACATTGAATACATAGCTTTTTAATCCCAGATCAACAAGCTGCACGCTCCCAATAACCGTTGTCATGAGCCCAACAAAAGCAAAGAGGTATAGATAGAGAAGCCGAATACCAAACTTCATACAATCATTGTATCAGAATGGGTAGAGAGCATCGCGCGGGATTGTTGGAATAACCTGTTATAATGGAGCATATGAGAAATTTTAATAGAGGATCAAGACCAGGTAGAGGATTCGGACGCGCCGGAGGCGGACGTTCATTCGGTGGTTCACGAGGATTTGGTGGACGTGGAGATCGAGAGATGTTCCATGCGGTATGTGCCAACTGTGGAAACGACTGTGAAGTCCCATTTAATCCAACCGGAAGCAAGCCGGTCCTGTGTAGCAACTGTTTCTCCAAGGATCAGGGAGCCGAACCACGACGATTTAGCGATCGAGGTCCACGACGAGAACCATCGAGAGATGGTGGCGCACCTAAAAATAACCGCCAACTTGATGAGATTAATCGAAAGCTCGACGAGGTACTTGCGCTTCTCAATGGAGTTCCGGTTCACAAACCTTCAAAGAAAGCACCAAAAGTGCAGAAAGAGGTAGTGGTCGCACCGGTATCAGAACCGGTAATTGATACGGCACCACTTGATGTCTCTGATGTCTTGAGTGATTCCGATCACGTTGTTGATCCTATCAACAATGTCAATCACCCGATCGAATCAGACGAACAGGAGTAAGCCTGCTGGAAAAAAATTTACGAGATTGCTACACCGTGTTTTCTATGGCAACCATTAAAAAAGAAATAATCTTCGGACTCCTCGGACTGGTCGTGGTTATTGGTGCAGTTGTTTGGTTTGCGGGTCAGTATAAACAATCCACCACGATGGGGTCTACCCAGGCACAGCAGTCTGTTACTCCAGCAACATCGGATAAAACAACCCAGTCAGTCGCGCAACCGTCCACAACAGTACTGAGCGTTGCAGAGGTTGCAAAGCATAACTCGCCAAGCGACTGTTGGTTTATTGTAAGTAACAAGGTCTA
>CAYOIN010000035.1:0-2278 GCA_964404095.1 uncultured Gammaproteobacteria bacterium
CGTTGCATTGACATTGCAAAGGTCACAGGTTCAAGTCCTGTCGGGTCCACCAACTCTCCATCTCATAGACACGTATTCCTACAAACTTGATTCATTCACAAAAAAACGCTCTATAATTGACCTATGAGATGGCTCGTCTATCTGGTGTTCTTTATCGCGATCGGTATATTCGCAACTTCATATCAGCTCCCAAACATCTGTGATAAACCACTCCCGTATACCGTAGGCTTTATCGATAAACGATTTGGCCTCACGAAGACCGAGGTCATCGACAGTATTCATACCGCAGAACGCACCTGGGAACAGGCGACCGGCATGAACTTGTTCGAGTACCAGCCTCAGGCGAAGGAGTCCATCACCGTACAGATGGTTTACGATGAGCGCCAAGCGGTTGTCACGCAGGTAAACTCCCAACGTACCGGAGTCGATCAAGAAAAGACCACGCTCCAACAACAAATCGCGGATTTTAATGCTCGGAGTGCAGCGCTTGATGCACGGGTGTCAGCCTTCAATCAAAAGGTGCAAAGTTGGAATGCAACAAAAGACCAGACCGAGGAACAGTACAACACACTTGTTGAAGAGCAAACATCGCTCCAACAAGAGACTACGGCTCTCAATACAGAGGCTCAACAGCTACAGCGATCAACCAACAATGTCAACGGAAAGATCGATCAACTCAATAGCAATATCAATACCCTGCAGACCATTGTGCAGTCTAAACCAGAGGAAGGACTTTACGAATCGGCGACAAAAACGATTTCGATTTACTATCACGTTGATCGAAGCGAGCTGGTGCATACCATCGCTCATGAACTTGGTCATGCAATCGGTATAGACCATCTGTCGAGCCCCAACGCAATCATGTATGTTCAGGTGAACGCGACCCTCACACCAACAACCGATGATATTCGAGCGATCAATATCGTTTGCCAAAAAGAAACACCACTCCAACGGATACAGAATAAGGACTGGCAACAGCGCATGTTGAGGCTCTTTCGTGGTATACTACCCGCATGAATAAGTACGAAAAGCGCCATCATGGATCGAGTGGAGAGTATGCACACGATAACACTCCATTTCAGGCGCTCTGTGCTGTTGTTGGCGCGGTCTCTGTAACCATAGGCTATGTACTCGCGAGACGACTTCTTCATCGCGAACAACATCACCCTCAGGGGCTTCGCAGATCTCCTGAAACAAAACAGGGATCATTTCCTCGTGTTGTAGATAATCGTCGAAGATTCAGATAATCTTGCTATGCCATCTGTAGAAGGAAGAATTACTGGAGGAGACCCAAGAGTAAAGGTAGCGAGACTCGCTTCTCAACAAGCCGAGGCTCGGAATAAATGGCCGCTCGAAAATCCTGATCTCAGAGTCATCGAGTCATACCCACGGCTGTTCACTCCGCTTCCGAGTGTTCGATTCAACCCTTTTAGCGGAGAACTTCATCTCGCAACATATGTTCCCGACCGAACGAAACCTGAACTCACTGTTAAACGATGGTCCCAATTTGGCGGACTCGAAGAACTCACCGGAGCAACCGTGGAAATTATTACGCAATACAGTTCTCCTAATGGAGACCTTATAAAGACAACACAGGACCTAATGGCATTCACGCAAGCGAAAGGAGATATATTTCGATCTCGTTCCGTGCCCAGCGCAGAGCTCGATGAATTTATTGAGGAGGCAACGACACTTCTGGATCGAAACGGATTTCATCAACCCATCCTCCCACTGAAAGACAAGATTAGGAAACAGATCGTTGCAGGTCTTGGTCCTGATAGTCTCGACCGTAGAAATCCACTCATCGCGCGTACTCGACTCGCATCGGCTATTGTCAAACTGTGCATGCTTGAACAGATTCAGGACAAGATTGCGAAAAAATATCTAGAACTCTTCAGCTATTTGCTCCCAGAATTTGATCTAGAGCGGTCAGTAGCTGCGGGTATTCTTGCTGAACTTCATGATCCGCATTCCAATCTTGCGCTCCTCAGAACGATGGGAAGCGACACTGATTCGCCGGTCAAGTCGGCGCCATGGAGAGGCCCGCTCATGCAGGCATATTTTGGCATGTTCTCAAATGGACGACGGTCAATCGATCGGCGATTCTTTGAAGGAGAAGAGGAATTACTTCGACGAATTGAGAGCGAAGCGATTGCTCATTATAAACACCTCCTCATTGAGGGAATTACGCAGTCGTTGGAGGATGGGACAAACGTCTATACTGATTCTGTATAATAGATCCTATGGCAAACCTCAAAGATCATCGTGATATCGGCCG